>NZ_JBHYMC010000052.1:0-51312 GCF_042742535.1 Streptomyces sp. NPDC058880 | reverse complement strand
GGGCGCGATCCCCGCGGGATCGCGCCCCTTCGGCGTGGGTTCCTACTGCTCGACCGCGTCGTGGCCGGTGTGCAGACCGCCGCCACCGCCGCTGCCGCCGGGGGTCGGCTGCGAGACGACCGGCTTCGACAGCGGGGCGAGGTCGTAGGCGTAGTGGCCGACCGCGTCCGCGATGACGTCGACGTTGATGTCGAGCGCCTTCTGGTCGATGTTGGTGATGTCGTCACCCTTGCCGTGGTAGTTCACGTCGTAGGCGACACCGGCCTGACCGCCGAACTTCGCGGCCTCCTCCGGCGTCTTGATGCCCTCGGCACCGGTGAAGGTGCCGCCGGACGGGATGCCGACCTCGATGAACGGGCCGTAGTCCGAGCGGCCGGAGAAGTCCGTGCCCGCGTGCGGGATGTTCTTGGAGTCGAGGAAGTCGGTGATCCCCTTCTCCAACTGGGCGGAGCCCTCCGGGCCGGGGCCCGCGCCGACGCCGTCGGAGTCGTCGCCGTCGTACACGAAGTACGCCGCGTTCGGCGAGGCGATCATGTCGAAGTTGAGGTAGAGCCTGATCTGCTTCTTCTGCTCGTCCGTCAGGCCGGCGACGTACGCCTCCGAGCCGAGCAGGCCGAACTCCTCCGCGGACCACCAGGCGAACTTGACCTTGTTCTTGATCTTCTTCTGCTCGCTCGCGAGCCGCTGGGCGACCTGGAGGATGCCGGCCGAGCCGGATCCGTTGTCGTTGATGCCGGGGCCGGCCGCGACCGAGTCGAGGTGCGCGCCGAGGAAGACGGTGTTGTTCTCGTCGCCGCCCCTGGTCTCGGCGATGACGTTGAACGTCGTCCGGTTCTCGCGGAGCTCGCGGATGTCGAGGGTGATCTCGACCGGACCGGCGGCGGCCTCGGCGGCCAGCTTCTCGCCGTCTTCCTGGGTGATGCCACCGGTCGGGACCTTGCCGACGGTGGGGTCGCCCAGGGTGCCGTTCAGGGCGCCCGCGGTGTTGTTGTAGACGACCGCGCCGACCGCGCCGGCCGCGGCGGCGTTGGCCTGCTTGGCCGCGAAGGTGCAGCCGCCGCGCTTGATCAGGGCGATCTTGCCGGTGAAGCCGCCGGCGGCGAAGTCGCCCGGCTCGCAGCCGTTCGTCCCGTCCGCGTCGACCGGGGCGACGGCGACCTCGGCCGTCACGCCGCCCTCGGGGGTGCTCGTCGTGTACGTCATCAGGTGCATCGGGACGTCACGCCCGGTGGCGCCGTTCACCGTGAGCTTCTCGGCGAGGGTCTCGACGTACACGAAGTCGAACGCGTTGCGCGTGACCTTGTAGCCGGCCGCCTTCATCACGGCCTCGACGTACTTGGCCGACTGCTCGTGGCCCTTGGAACCGGCCGCCCGGTTGCCGTTGTTGTAGTCGGCGATCGACTGCAGGACCCTGAGGTGGTTGAAGGCTCCCTTGCCGGTCGCGTCCTTGACCAGCTTCCGGGCCAGCGCGTCCGCCTTGGCGGCGTCGCTCCGCGGGCTCCCGGTGGCACCGGCCGGTCCGGCGAGCAGCAGGGGCGAGACGAGCGCCGCGGCTGCCAGGGCGGCGGTTGCTGCGGCTATACGGCGTGAGGGCATGAAGATCCTTCCACGACAGGCGAGCAGGGCAGGCGGAGCAGTGCAGGCGGAGCAGGGCACAGCGCGGCGGAGCACGGCGGACCGGTTCTGCGGACGCGGTGCGCGTTACGTGGGGGAACAGTGAGCGCACGTTAGACAGCAAGTGGCCATCATGGCCAGAGTTTTCGCTGATTTCGGTTCATGAATTCCGTATATCGGTGACTCTGGGCCGGTCAAATCCAGCCATCCACCTGCCGGTTGGCCCTGTCGGACGGGCTATCGGAGGATGCCCTCGATGAAGTCGGAACCGATGCGCGCAACAGCGCTCAGATCCAACTGGTGCTGGGCATATCGGCCCTGCCTCCGTGTATGCATCAGACCGGCCCTTTTCAGGACGGCCAGGTGCCGCGACACCTCCGGCGGAGTGATCCCGTACACCTTCGCCAGCTCGCTCGTCGTGAACGGGGCCCGGGCCAGACTCCGGCACAGCATCATCCGCATCGGGTGCGCCAGTGCCTCCATCCGCCGCTGGAGCAGTTCCACCGAGCCCGGCTCGGCGGTCGGCCCATGGGTGTCCAGCGGGTAGTGGACCACCGGCCGCCACCGCGGTGCGTGCAGCACCAGCAGGTGCGGCCACCCGAAGTTGGTCGGCACGAGGACGAGGCCGCTGCCTATTCGGGGATCGGTGGCCGTGGTCGTCCCGTGGACCATCTTGTCGGCGGTGATGGTGGTGAGGCCCTCGTCGATGCTCAGGGCCGCAGAGACGTCCTTCAGCGCGGCCGGCAGGCCCTTGCGGCGCAGCAGCTCGGCCTTGTGCCGGGCGTCGGCGCTCTGGCCGGGCTCCAGACGCTCCCACGTCCGGGCGAAGAACGCTTCGTCGCAGTCCTCCAGGAGCCGCCTGAGCCACGTCCGCACGGCCGCGGTGTCATCCAGCAGCCGTACGGAGAAGTCCAGCTGGCGCGGGCCGCGGGCGGCGGCCGCCTCCAGCGCCCTGGCGCGGGCCGCCGGGTTCTCCAGCGGCGAGGGCCCGCCGCCCGCGTTGTAGAGCGCCGGATGGCAGTGCTCCAGGGCGGCCCCCACGAACCGCTCGTCGTCCAGCCGGTCGAGTACGTCGAGCTCTTCGGCCAGCGTCGCCGCCGGGCGCCCGGACTCGCCGGGGATCCCGGCGAAGGCCATGAAGATGTCGGAGAAGCAGGTGCGCCACAGGAAGTCGGCCTCCAGCAGACGGTCCGCGAGGCACGGATCGAGCGAGGCGGAGGTGGCGGCGGTCCAGGAGGCGAGCCGCGGGTGGTGCGACGGCTGGGAGAGAGCGTGCAGGGCCATGCTGAGCTCGGCCAGCGGGGAGGGCGCGAAGGTGATCCGCTCGTGGGGGAGCCCGGCGATGTCGATGGTGACGCTCATCGGGCCATTCTGTCCGTGTCCGCACGGCGGGGAAGTCCGCCCCGGCGTCCCGGCGCCTCCGTACGGGTGGCCGCCATGGCCTCGGCGCGGCCGCCGGACGAGTGATCGCGGGCGCCGGGAGGACCGCCCCACGGCCGCCCCGCGGGCCCCGGCGGCCGGACGATTGACGTGGACCGTCAACCGTCGTGCGCGACGGGGCCGACGGGGTGAGGGTGGAGTCATGACAGCGATAGAGCAGTACCTCATCGACACCTACCGCGCGTCCCAGCACGGCACCCCCATGCCCCCGCCGCCGGGGCGCGACGATGTCGCCGTCGTTCGCGCGGCCCACTCCTACCAGCAGTTCCGGGCCGTCCTGGACGGCGGCGAGGCCCGCCACCCCTGGCGGGCCGCCCTGCGGCGGATGCTGAGCCGCCCGCACCCGTGCTGAGCCGCGGGGGCGGTGTCTCCGCGGTGGCGATCGGAGCGGTCAGGCTCTCCGTCGGCGGCGCCGGCGCGTCCTACCCGCCCCGCCGGAGCCGCCGCCGTGCCCGGACCTCAGACTCCCGGCACCGCTTCCGCGGTCGGTGGCGCAACCGTCGCCCTGCGGCGCGACCGCCGTGCGGCGAGGCCGAGCCCCGCACCCGCGAACAGCACCCCGGCGCCTGCGAGCGCGGCTGACCGGAGGCCGACGACCAGCGGGGCGCCCTCGTCGATGAACGTGGCCCTCACCGCCTCCCGGGGAACCGTGCCTCCCTCCGACGCCTCGGACCGGTACCGGGAGTCGGCGGAGTTGCCGCGGTTGTCGCCCAGGAGGAAGAGACGGCCCTCGGGCACGGTGACGTCGAACGCGCCGGGCGATCCCGCCACCGGATCGCCGTTCAGGACGTAGGGCTCGTCCAGCGGCTTCCCGTTCAGGGTCAGTGTCCGCTCCCCGGGGGCGTAGGCGATGCGGTCGCCGCCCACCGCGATCACGCGTTCGATCGACAGATGCCGTTCGCCCCAGGCCGCGGCGTCGAAGAGCACCACATCGCCGCGGTCCACACCGGTAGCGAGCGTGTTGAAGTCCATCGATCCGCCTGCCGGATGGGTAGGCCTCATGTGGTCCGACGGAATGACCCTGGTCGGTATGAAGAAGTATCCGCCGAGGCCCCCGACACCGCCCACGACCCCGCCCAGCGCCAGCAGTGCCACCGCTGCCACGCGCAGACGGTGTCCCGGCCTGCGGTCCTGTGTTCCCACGTGCACGTCCTGCTTTCCTCGTTCCCCGGATGCGCCCGAAACTGTACGGGCCGCCGGTGCGGAGTACGCCAGCCGGGCTTCGCGGTGCCGGAGCCCGGCCCTTCTCGCACGCTCGCCGGCTACCGCCGCCCGCCCTCCCGCACCCCCGGCGCGGCTTTGACCGCTCGGAGGAAGGCGGACCAGGCGGCCGGCGAGACGATGAGGTGGTCCTCGCCGGGGGCGTCGCTGCCGGCCACCCTCACGGCCCCGTCGCGGGCGGCCGCCGCTACGTGGACGCAGGCTTCGCCGGTGCCGCAGTAGGACGACTTATGCCAGCTGAGCACGGACATTGAGGTCTTCCCTTCACAGGGTGCGCAGGATGTTGTGGATGAACTCGCTGCTCTTCTCGCGGTTGAGGGCCATGGTCTCCATGCGGCCAAGGAGGAGCCGGTATCCGTCCAACCGGGCCTCGGCGTCCACCAGCGCCGGACCGTGTGACTGGTCGAGGTGGACTGTGTCGAGCTGTGGCACGGGACCGTGCGCGTAGTAGATCGACTGGCCGGCACCGGGGAATGATCCCGCCTCGAAGGGGATCACCAGGATGCGGACTTGGCTTCGCTGTGCCATCTCGATGAGATGGACGAGCTGTCCCTTGACGACGGCGTGTCCGCCGAACCGCATCCGCAGGGCCGCCTCGTGGATGATCGCCGTATAGGGGATGGGATCGCTGCGGTAGAGCACGTCCTGCCGCTTGATCCGGTGGGAAACCCGGTGCTCGACCTCGGGAGGGGTCAGTTCCGGGACCACCTGCCGGAAGACTTCCCGCGCGTGGTCCGCCGTCTGTAGAAGGCCTGGGACGTGGGCTGTATAGGCGGCGCGCAGTGCCAACGAGTGGTGTTCAAGCTCGGCCAGGTCCAGGAGGCTGGGCGGAAGTACCTCTCGGTACTGCTCCCACCAGCCGTTCGTACGGTCGGCGGCCATCGAGGCGAGCGCGTCCACGAGTTGTGCGTCGCAGACCGAGTACACGCGTGCCATGGCACGGACGCGGTCGGGGCTCACTCCGAACCTGGCGGTTTCCACGTTGCTCAGCTGACCCGAGCTGGTGCCGATCGCGGCCGCGGCCTCGGTGGCGGTCATACCGGCCCGCTCGCGGAGTTTGCGCAGTTCAGCGGCGAGCCGGGCGCGACGGGCCGTTGGTACGGGGCGGGCGACCATGTTTCACTCCTCACTCACACGAGGGAATTCCGGATCGAAGACCTTAGATTCGCGCAAAGAATCTTTGGTGGCGTCTAGTCTGGAACGCAGGCCACCCCGCCCGGAAGTACCCCGCTCGACGGAGCGGCACGGTCACCGGGCAGCAAGCGCAAAGCGACCAACACCCCTCCGTGATCGGAGACTTCCATGCCTGCCACCGTATCTCCGTCGTGGGCCTACAGCCTGCAACTCCCGCAAGATCCCCGCGCCCCCGGCCTCGCCCGCCAGACCCTGCGCTCCGTGCTCCGGACGCACGCGATGAGCGCGCTCGTGGAGACGGCCGAGCTCTTGGCCGGTGAGCTGCTGGCCAACGCCTACCTCTACTCGGACGGCCCGTACACCCTCCGGCTCCGGGCCATGGGGTCCACCCGGCTGCGGGTCAGCGTCTGGGACAGCAATCCCCACATCCCTCCGCCCTTCGGGGCGGACTCACCCGTCGCGGCGCCGCGGCCGGGCGCCGAACGGGGGCGCGGGCTGTTCCTCGTGCGGGCGTACGCCGCCAACTGGGGCGGCTATCCGCTCGGCGGGACGGGGCTGTACGGGAAGGCAGGGGGGAAGCTGCTGTGGGTCGAGGTCCACGCCTGACGGGACCGGGACCGCACCCACGGGGTACGGCCCCGGTCCCGGCAGCGTCATTGGAAGTTCGGTGCGTTGCGCTGGTAGACCAGCCGCAGCCCGATCAGCGTCAGCCACGGCTCGTGGTCGTCGATCACCGACGACTCGCCCAGCACCATCGGGGCCAGCCCGCCGGTCGCGATGACCCGGACGTCCTCCGGATCCCCGTGTGGCCCGGCCAGCTCTTTGGCCATCCGGGCCACGACCCCGTCGACCTGGCCCGCGAAGCCGTAGATCACGCCCGACTGCATCGCCTCGACCGTGGACTTGCCGATCACGTGGCGCGGCCGGGCCAGCTCGATCTTGCGCAGCTGGGCGCCCCGTACGCCGAGTGCCTCCATCGAGATCTCTATCCCCGGGGCGATCACCCCGCCCACGTACTCACCCTTGGCGGACACCGCGTCGAAGGTGGTCGCCGTACCGAAGTCGACGACGATCGCCGGGCCGCCGTAGAGCTCGACCGCCGCGACCGCGTTGATGATGCGGTCCGCGCCGACCTCCTTCGGGTTGTCCATCAGGATCGGCACGCCCGTCTTGATGCCCGGCTCCACCAACACCGCCGGCACGTCGCCGTAGTAGCGCCGGGTGACCTCGCGCAGCTCGTGCAGGACCGACGGCACCGTCGCGCAGATCGCGATGCCGTGGATCCCGTCGCCGAGCTCGCTGCCGAGCATCGGGTGCATGCCCATCAGGCCCTGCATCAGCACGGCCATCTCGTCGGCCGTGCGCCGCGGGTCGGTCGAGATGCGCCAGTGCTCGACGATCTCGTCACCGTCGAACAGGCCCAGGACCGTATGGGTGTTGCCCACATCGATGGTGAGGAGCACCGGTTACACCGCCTCGCGCAGATCGAGACCGATGTCCAGGATCGGCGAGGAGTGGGTCAGCCCGCCGACCGCCAGGTAGTCCACCCCGGTCTCCGCGTACGCCCGGGCGGTGTCCAGGGTCAGCCGGCCCGAGGACTCCAGCACCGCGCGGCCGGCCACCAGCGTGACGGCCTCCTCGGTCTCCGGGACCGTGAAGTTGTCCAGCAGGATCAGGTCCGCGCCCGCGTCCAGGACCTCGCGTACCTGGTGCATCGTGTCGACCTCGACCTCGATCGGGACCTCCGGGAACGCCTCGCGCACCGCGGTGAAGGCCTGCGCGACGCCGCCCGCGGCGACCACGTGGTTGTCCTTGACCAGCGCCGCGTCCGAGAGGGACATGCGGTGGTTGACGCCGCCGCCGCAGCGGACCGCGTACTTCTCCAGCGAGCGCAGGCCCGGCGTGGTCTTGCGGGTGTCGCGGACCCTGGCCTGCGTGCCCTCCAGGACGTCCGCCCAGCGGCGGGTGGCCGTCGCGATGCCCGAGAGCCGGCACAGGATGTTCAGCGCGCTCCGCTCGGCCGTCAGCAGGTCTCGGGTGCGGGCGCGGACCGACAGCAGCACCTCGCCGGCCTTGACGGTGTCACCGTCCTCCGCGTGCCGTTCCACCTCGAAGGCCTCCGTGCACACCACGGAGAACACCGCCTCGGCGATGCGCAGGCCCGCCACGACGCCGTCCTCGCGGGCGACGAAGTCGGCGATGGCCTCGGCGTCCTCGGGGACCGTGGCCACGGTGGTGACGTCCACGCCTCCGTCGAGGTCCTCGGAGAGCGCCATGTGGGCGATGTCCTCGACCTCGATCGGGTCCAGGCCCGCGTCCGCGAGCAGCTGGGCCAGCGCCGGGTCGAGGCCGCTCTCCTCGCCGTCGCCGCAGGCGCAGTCGTCGCCGCAGCCGCCGTCGTTCTGGTCGATGAGGGGAAGTTCGGGGGTGCTCACGGTCACTGCTCCAGGCTCGGGGTGCTCAGGGGGTGCGCGGACGGGAAGTCCGCGGAGTCGGTGGGTACGACGACCAGGGCCCGCTTCTCGGTGTCCGAGAGCCGGACCACGAGGTGGCGGCGCCACCGGGCATCGTCCCGGTCCGGGTGGTCCTCGCGCCAGTGGCAGCCGCGGGTCTCCTCGCGGCGCCGTGCGGCGGCGACCAGGACCCGCGCCACGCACAGCAGGTTCGTGGCCTCCCAGGTGTCCACACCGGGTTCGGCGGTCTTGCCGTGTGCTTCGAGATCGTTCAGGGCGGTGGCGTACAGCCCTTCGAGGGCCTCGGCCGCCGCCGCCAGCGAGCGGGCGGAGCGGAGCACGCCCGCGCCGTCCGTCATGATCCGCTGGACCTCGTACCGGGCCCCGGCGGGCTGCAGCGGACCGGTCGAGGGCACCGGGACGCCGGGGCCGCCGCCGCCGTACTCCTGCGCGGCGATGTCCTCGGCGATCCGCTCGGCGAAGACCAGCCCCTCCAGCAGGGAGTTGGAGGCCAGCCGGTTCGCGCCGTGCACGCCCGTGCAGGCGACCTCGCCGCAGGCGTACAGGCCGGGGACGGTCGTGCGGCCGTGCAGGTCGGTCCGGACGCCGCCGGAGGCGTAGTGCGCGGCGGGCGCCACCGGGATCGGCTCGGTCACCGGGTCGATGCCGTGCGCGCGGCAGGCGGCCAGGATCGTCGGGAAGCGCTGCTCCCACATCCGCGCACCGAAATGCCGGGCGTCCAGGTACATGTGCTGTGCGCCCTGCTCCTGCATGCGGCGCATGATGCCCTTGGCGACGATGTCGCGCGGGGCCAGCTCGGCCAGCTCGTGCTGACCGACCATGAAGCGCACGCCGTCGGCGTCGACGAGGTGGGCGCCCTCGCCGCGGACGGCCTCCGAGACCAGCGGCTGCTGGCCCTCGGCGTCCGGGCCCAGGAACAGCACCGTCGGGTGGAACTGCACGAACTCCAGGTCGGAGACCTCGGCCCCGGCGCGCAGCGCGAGCGCCACACCGTCGCCCGTGGACACCGAAGGGTTCGTCGTGGCGGAGAAGACCTGGCCCATGCCGCCCGTCGCGAGGATCACGGCGGGCGCATGGACGGCGCCGACGCCGTCGTGCTGGCCCTCGCCCATGACGTGCAGGGTGACACCGGCCGTACGGCCCTGCGCGTCCTGCAGGAGGTCGAGGACGAGCGCGTTCTCCACCGTCTCTATGCCCGCGGCGTGCACGGCCTCGACCAGCGCCCGCGAGATCTCGGCGCCGGTGGCGTCGCCGCCCGCGTGCGCGATCCGCCTGCGGTGGTGGCCGCCCTCCCGGGTCAGCTCGATCTCACCGGTCTCGGCGGAGGTGTCGAAGACCGCACCGGTGTCGATCAACCGGCGTACCGCGTCCGGGCCTTCGGTGACGAGCAGTCGTACGGCCCCCTCGTCGCACAGGCCGGCGCCCGCGACCAGGGTGTCGTCGAGGTGCTGCTCGGGGCTGTCGCCCTCGCCGAGGGCCGCGGCGATGCCGCCCTGGGCCCAGCGGGTGGAGCCGTCGTCGAGCCGGGCCTTGGTGACCACGACGGTACGGCGGCCCGCGGCCGCGCAGCGCAGCGCGGCGGTCAGACCCGCCACACCGGAGCCGACGACCACGACGTCGGCGTCGAGGGACCAGCCGGGCGCCGGCGCGTGCAGCCGTATGCCGGTGCTGCCGACGGGGCCTCTGGCAGGGGTGCTCACGAGTGTGCTCCGAATTCCAATGGGATGTTGTCGATCAGCCGGGTCGTGCCGACCTTCGCGGCGACGGCCAGCACGGCCCGCCCGGTGAAGTCGGGACCGGCCTCGGTGAAGTCCTGCGGGTCCACCAGCGCCAGGTAGTCCAGCACGAGCGGCGGCTCCGAGCGGGCCGCGTCGTCCAGCACGTGGCTGGCCGCGGCCCGGACCGCGTCCGGCAGGCCCGCGCAGGCCGCCGAGACGGCGTGGGCGTCGGCCGAGGCGCGGATCTCGCCCAGCCGGGCCAGAGCGGTGGCGCGCTCGTCGGTGGCCGGGGCGGCCTCGGCACGGGCCCTCAGCGCCGCCTGCGCGGCGAGCCGGTCGCGGCCGGCGAACAGCGCCCGGGACAGCGCCAGGGCGGTCTGCCGGTCCGCGGGGGAGAGATAGCGGTTGCGGGACGACAGCGCCAAGCCGTCCTCCTCGCGGACGGTCGGTACACCGACCACCTCGACGGGAAAGTTCAGGTCGGTCACCATCCGCCGGATCAGCGCCAGTTGCTGCGCGTCCTTCTGGCCGAAGAGGGCCAGGTCGGGGCGGGTCAGGTGGAGCAGTTTGGCGACGACGGTCAGCATCCCGTCGAAGTGGCCCGGGCGGGTGGCCCCTTCGAGCCGCTCGCCCATCGGGCCGGCGCTGATCCGCACCTGCGGGTCGCCGCCCGGGTAGACCTCGTCGACCGCGGGGGCGAACACCGCGTCGGCGCCCGCCTCTTCGGCGAGCGCCAGATCCGCGTCGAGGGTGCGGGGGTAGCGGTCGAGGTCCTCACCCGCCCCGAACTGCAGCGGGTTGACGAAGACGGTGACGACGACCTGCCCCTCGGGCCCGGCCTGCTCCCGGGCCGCGCGGATCAGGGTGGCGTGACCCTCGTGGAGGGCGCCCATGGTCATCACCACGGCCCGCCGCCCGGTGCGCGGCAGCTTGTGCAGCTCGTCGGCGGTGTGCAGCAGCAGCTCGGTCACTGATCGCCCCCGTCAGGGTCCGTGTCGGCGAGAACGCCGAGCAGGTCCTCGGCGAGTTCGGGCTTGAGCAGACCGTGCGCGAGGGCCCGGTCGGCAGTGGTGCGGGCCATGGCCAGGTATCCGGCGAGCGTGCCCGGCGCGTGCCGGCGCAGCTCCGCTACGTGCGCGGCGACCGTCCCCGCGTCACCGCGGGCCACCGGCCCGGTCAGGGCCGCGTCGCCGGAGCGCAGGGCGTTGTCGAGGGCCGCGCCGAGCAGCGGGCCGAGCATCCGGTCGGGGTGCGCGACCCCCGCCTTGCGCAGCAGCTCCAGCGACTGGGCGACCAGCGTGACCAGGTGGTTCGCACCGAGGGCGAGGGCCGCGTGGTACAGCGCGCGGCTCTCCTCCGCGACCCACTCGGGCTCCCCGCCCATCTCGATGACCAGGGCCTCGGCGGCCAGCCGCAACTCGTCGGGGGCGGTGACGCCGAAGGAGCAGCCGGCCAGCCGCTGCACGTCGACCTCGGTTCCGGTGAAGGTCATCGCGGGGTGCAGGGCCAGCGGCAGGGCGCCCGCGCGGCGCGCCGGGTCGAGCACGGAGGTCCCGTACCGGCCCGAGGTGTGCACGAGGAGCTGGCCGGGCCGGACCGCTCCGGTCTCCGCGAGTCCCTCCACGAGCGCGGGGAGCGCGTCGTCGGGGACGGTCAGCAGGACCAGGTCGGCCAGTTCCAGCACCTGGGCGGGCGGCACCAGCGGAACGTCGGGCAGCATGCGCGCGGCACGGCGCACGGATGCGTCGGAGACGCCCGACACGGCGACGGGACGGTGGCCCGCCTGCTGGAGCGCACGGGCCAGCGCGGGGCCGACCCGGCCCGCCCCGACGACGCCGACGGCCAGCCGGGCAGGGCGTGGCTGCTGTGATGGATTCACGCGGGGAATGCCTTCCGTTCCAGTCCGCAGGGGTACCGGACGTTACGCCGCCATGCTAGCCCGTGGGGCTCTTGGCCGGTCGGGGACGAGGGGCGAGGATCAGGGGCCATGAGCGACAGCGACGACGAAACGCGACGCACGGCCCGGCTCGTGGCCGCCTGGCGGGCGGCCGACCGGACCCTGACCCGCAGTCCGCGCGAGGCGACGCTGGGTGAGTCGCTGGCGCGGCTCGCCCAGGGCCCGTACGACCACGACATGGACGCGCCGGCCGACCTCTACGGCGACGGGATCGTCGAGGAACTGGAGCGGCGGGTCGCGGAGCTGCTCGGGACGCAGGACGCCGCCTTCTTCCCCAGCGGCACGATGGCGCAGCAGGTCGCGCTGCGCTGCTGGGCCGGCCGGACCGGGAACCCGGTCGTCGCGCTGCACCCGATGAGCCACCCGGAGATGTGGGAGGGCGAGGCCCTGTCGGTGGTCTCCGGGCTGCGGGTGGTGCACCCGACGACCGAGGCGCGCCAGCCGACCGCGCAGGAGGTCGAAGAGGTCCGCGAGCCCTTCGGCACGCTGATGCTGGAGCTGCCGCTGCGCGAGGCCGGGTTCCTGCTGCCCACCTGGGAGGAGCTGCGGGCGGTGGTGGAGGCGGGACGGGAGCGGGAGGCGGTGATCCACTTCGACGGCACCCGGCTGTGGGAGTCCACCGTCCGCTTCGGCCGCCCGCTTCCGGAGATCGCCGGGCTGGCCGACTCGGTGTACGTCTCGTTCTACAAGTCGCTCGGCGGCCTGAGCGGGGCGGCCCTGGCCGGGCCGTCGGATTTCGTGGAGGAGACCAGGGTCTGGCGCCACCGCTACGGGGGCCAGATCTTCCGACAGTTCCCGCAGGCCCTGGCCGCGCTGGCCGGACTCGAACGGGAGCTCCCGCGGCTGCCGGCGTACGTGGCCCAGGCACGAATGGTCGCCCGGGCTCTGCGCGAGGCCCTCGGGAAGGCCGGCGTCCCCTGGGCGCGTGTCCACCCCGAGGAGCCGCACACCCACCAGTTCCAGGTGTGGCTGCCCCACGACCCGGACCGGCTGACGGAAGCGGGCCTGCGGCAGGCGGAGGAGACCGGCACGGTCTTCTTCCGCCGCTGGTCGGCCGGGGGGCCGCCGGGCCTCGCGGTGACCGAGCTGGAGGTCACCGAGCCGGGCCTGTCCTGGACGGAGTCCGAGGTCCACGAGGCGGTCTCGGCCTTCGTGGCCCGGATCTGACGCCGCCCGGCCGCGGCCGGAAGCGGCTCCCGCCGCGGCCGGGAACGGCCCTTGCCGGGGCCTGGAACGCTTCTCTGCCGGGGTCGGGCGAATCGGCTCCGACTGCGCGGAGCCGTACCATCCGCACCCCCTCGGGGCTGCGGCGAAACGCCGAGTTGCGTGAAAGTCGCCGGTGAGGACCGGCCGCGGCGTTACCGTCCTTTGACCGCAATTACCGGCCACCGTGCCCGGAGGAGACACCATGACTGCTCAGCCCGCGTGGCGGAAGTCCTCGTTCTGCGGTGCCGGCGACGCCTGCGTCTACGTCGCCGTCGCCCCCGGCGCCCTCGTGAAGGTCGCCGACCGCGTCGACCCCGCCCACCTGGTCCTCGCCACCACCCAGGCCGCCTGGGCGGACTTCCTGCGCGCGGTCAAGGAGACCGGCTGAGGCCGGTGCCGACATCCGGCCGCGCCGCGCCGCACCCACCCCTCCTGAGGGGATTTTGTCCGATTAGCGCGTATCTTCGGCCCCATGCCCACGCCCTACGGATCCCGCGGCGGCATGGCGTTCAGCGCTGCTGAGCTGCACGTGCTCAGGCGTTCGCTCGCCCACGCCCTTCAGTCCTCCTCGGCCCCCTTGGCGGCCGAGGAGGTCCAGGACTGCCTGCGCCTCGCGCAGGCGGTGGACGAAGCGGCCCGGGAGGCGGGCCGGCTCAGAGCCTTCGTCCTGGACGATCTGGCCCGCTACCGGAACGCTCTGCCCGGCAGTCTCTCCGGCTACCTGGAGCTGCTCCGGGAGGCCCTCGCCGGCGGCTACGAGCCGGTCCCCGACGACCTCGCCGCCCTGCGCGCGCTCCGGTCCGATCCGGCTGCCGCCGCACTGCTGCAACGGGCCCGGGCCGTCGCAGAGCGTTCCGTACGGCGACGTCTGGCCACGGCCCGCGCACCACGCGCCCGCCGGCTGTCCCTGGCGGGCGGCCGGGAGGAGCCGCCGCGACCGGCTCCCGCGCCGCCCAAGGAGCGGCCGCGCCCCGAACGGCCCGTCCCCACTCCCGGCGAGGTCTTCCCGCCACGCCGCAAGCCCACCCCGCCCCCGGCGTCCGGGCTCGCCGTCGTGTGAGCGCGTCCGGCCGGAGCGGGCCGCGGGGCGGCGGCCCGGGGTGGCGGGGGTGCACCCCTCACCCACCCCGCCCGGCCGGGCTGAGTGTGGCTACGCTGGGGGCATGGACTACGTCTCCGCGCTCGTGCCCCCCTTCGTGATGGCCGCGTTCTTCATCGCCCTCGTCGTGACGATCGTGAAGAGCCAGGGCGGCTCCAACAAGTCCAAGGAGGACGCGGCGGTCGACGCCGTGATCGCCCGGGCCGAAGCCGCCCGCCAGCAGCAGAACTAGGCCGTCTCTTTCAGGTCGTGCCGGTTGAGCCCGCGGTGCCAGGCGCCGCGGGTCGGGCTGGATCCGGAAGAGCTCCGGAAGGGACGGCCTGGACGCCCGCCCGGCCGGGCCGATTTCCGTGGACCACGCCCGGCCCGCGGTGCGGTCCGATGCGCCGTGATCCGGCGCGGCCCGTCGCCTGACCCGTAGGACACGTTCCGGGGCGCTCCGGGCGCGGAGCGCCTCCGCGCGGGCATGCGCCCGTATGGGCCGTGCGCCCGATTTCTGCCGCGCGTTGCCGGGTGAATGGTCGGGCAATTCCGCACAACCCGCACTATCGTGCTGTTGTGCCTCGCCCCTTGGGAGAACTCGAAGACGCCGTCATGACGCGGGTGTGGCAGTGGAACCGCCCGGTCACCGTTCGGGAAGTCCTGGAAGACCTCCAGCAGGAACGGTCCATCGCGTACACCACGGTCATGACCGTTATGGACAATCTCCATCAGAAGGGCTGGGTCCGGCGGGAAGCCGAGGGCCGCGCCTATCGGTATACCGCGGTCTCCACCCGCGCCGCCTACTCGGCCGCACTGATGAACGAAGCCTGGTCGACGAGCGACAACCCCGCCGCCGCTCTCGTCGCCTTCTTCGGCATGATGTCCGCGGAACAGCGCGAAGCCCTCCGGGACGCCGTCCGGGTCGTCCAGTACGACGACGAGTCCGGCGCCGAAGCCCCGGCGCAACCGCGCGCGGAAGCTCCCGTCGAACCGTCCGCCGAACCCGCCGCGCCGGCGGACGGCGATCCCGCTCCGGCGGAAGGCGACCCCGCTCCGGCAGAAGGCCAAGAGGAGTCCGCCGAGCACCCGGGTCCGGCGGGGCGATAGCGTCCGCAGCCATGGGAGAGTTTTCCTCTGCACATGCAGAAACAGTGACGATCCGCCGTGCCCGCACACGCGATGTTCCCGCGCTGCGCCGCCTCCTCGACCAGTACGTGCAGCAGCGGATCCTGCTCGACAAAGCGCCGGTCGTCCTTTACGAGGACATCCAGGAGTTCTGGGTCGCGGAACGCGACTCCGACGCACAGGTAGTGGGCTGCGGTGCACTCCATGTGATGTGGGAAGACCTGGCCGAGGTGCGCACTCTCGCCGTCGACCGCGACTTGAAGGGCGCCGGCGTCGGCCACCAGGTGCTCCGGCAGTTGTTGAGCACCGCCCGCACGCTCGGGGTGAGCCGGGTTTTCTGCCTGACCTTCGAAGTCGAGTTCTTCGCGAAGCACGGCTTCGTCGAGATCGGCGAGACCCCGGTGGACACCGATGTCTACATGGAGCTGTTGCGTTCCTATGACGAGGGCGTCGCCGAGTTCCTCGGTCTCGAACGAGTGAAGCCGAACACCTTGGGCAACAGTCGGATGCTTCTGCACCTCTGATCGATGGCCTCAGCTTTTCCGGCGCTCCGCGGTCCTGAGGCCTATGTCCGAATCGCGCACGTTTCCCGCCTCGTTGCGGTCCTGAACCTCTCCCGGGGGGTTTGTGTTTTCCAGGGAAAAGCGGTTTCCTTTCCGCGTACTGCTTTTCGATGAAAGGAAATCCCGGTGGCACAGAAGGTTCAGGTCCTTCTTGTCGACGACCTCGACGGCGGCGAGGCGGACGAGACCGTGACGTTCGCTCTGGATGGCAAGACCTACGAGATCGACCTCACCACCGCCAACGCTGAAAAGCTCCGCGGTCTGCTCGACCCGTACACCAAGGGCGGCCGCCGCACCGGTGGCCGCGCCACCGCGGCCCGCGCCAAGGGCCGCGCCTCCGCGGCGACCGGGAACCCGGACACGGCCGAGATCCGCGCTTGGGCCAAGGAGAACGGCTACAACGTGAACGACCGCGGACGCGTCCCGGCCGAGATCCGCGAGGCCTACGAGAAGGCCAAGGGCTGACGGACCCCTTGCGTACGCCGCCCCAGGCGCGCCCGGTGGCACTCCGTCGCCGCCGCCGCGACCAGGCGTACGAGATCGGGCCGGCGAGCGGGCCCTGCGGGCCGCCCGGGGCCCGGCAGGGCCGGCAGCAGCGCCTCACACCCCTGCTCGGGGGGTCGCAGCCACACAGCGGCCCCCCGGGGGCTTCCTCCGGGGGGCGGCCCCGGGGGTGCCGGGGCGGTGATCCGCCCGCCCTCACCCAGGGCGGTCAGATCCAGGGCGACCCCGCCCCACTCCAGCCAGTCGAGCAGCCCGTCGAGCTCCTCTGCGCTCCCCGGAGCCACCAGGAACCGCATCCGGCGACCCATCACGGCCACCGGACCCGTGGCGACCGGCCGGCGCAACAGCGCCGCCCCCGCGTCCGACGGCAGCTCCAGCACGTCGAAGCCGACGCCGGTCACGAGCTGGACCGGCGGCCCGCCCGTCACGGTCCACCCGAGCACCCTGCCGTACCAGGCGGCGTACGCGTCCTCCCCGGGCGCGACACGGGGCGGCGGGACGGTCGGCAGCACGGTTACGGGCATGTCCGGAGCAACTGCAGAAACGCTTCGGGGTTACGGTGGATGTGACGTTCCGCACTCACGGATGTGCGGAACGTAAACGTTCGCGGCGGTGGAGTCCCACATTCGAGACGAAACTCTGTTCGCCCTCAGCGGAGGGAACCGGCGTCACCGGCATGGAGTGTCGGCCCGTACGGGTAAGACATTCCTAGTGGATCGGGGCGACACGCTGATTTGACCGGCTTCCGTTCGCCGTCGGCGTACACGCATGACGGGTATCTGCCTGGCCTGCGGGAACATCGTCTCGCACCATCGAGTTGGAGCAGTTGTCGGCTCTTCAAGCCGGTTTTCCCGCTGATGCAGGGGTGAGCCGTGGACGGATGTCGGCAGTTGGAATGAGCTGTCCCGCCCCACGGGACTAGCATGCGGAAGGACAGGGCGGGGACCGACCCCGAACTGCCCGACCGCTCTGAGGAGCGATAAACGATGTTCGAGAGGTTCACCGACCGCGCGCGGCGGGTTGTCGTCCTGGCTCAGGAAGAAGCCCGGATGCTCAACCACAACTACATCGGCACCGAGCACATCCTCCTGGGCTTGATCCACGAGGGTGAGGGTGTCGCCGCTAAGGCCCTGGAGAGCCTCGGGATTTCGCTCGAGGCTGTTCGCCAGCAGGTTGAGGAGATCATCGGTCAGGGCCAGCAGGCCCCGTCCGGCCACATCCCCTTCACCCCGCGGGCGAAGAAGGTCCTGGAGCTTTCGCTCCGAGAGGCCCTCCAGCTCGGCCACAACTACATCGGCACCGAGCACATCCTGCTCGGCCTGATCCGCGAGGGCGAGGGCGTCGCCGCCCAGGTCCTCGTGAAGCTGGGCGCCGATCTCAACCGAGTCCGGCAGCAGGTCATCCAGCTGCTCTCCGGCTACACCGGCGGAGGCAAGGAGTCGGCCACGGCCGGCGGCCCGGCCGAGGGCACGCCCTCGACCTCGCTCGTCCTGGACCAGTTCGGCCGCAACCTCACCCAGGCTGCCCGCGAATCCAAGCTCGACCCGGTCATCGGGCGCGAGAAGGAGATCGAGCGGGTCATGCAGGTGCTCTCCCGCCGTACGAAGAACAACCCGGTCCTCATCGGCGAGCCCGGCGTCGGCAAGACCGCCGTCGTCGAGGGACTGGCGCAGGCGATCGTCAAGGGCGAGGTCCCCGAGACCCTCAAGGACAAGCACCTCTACACGCTTGACCTCGGCGCCCTGGTCGCCGGCTCCCGCTACCGCGGTGACTTCGAGGAGCGCCTGAAGAAGGTGCTCAAGGAGATCCGCACCCGCGGCGACATCATCCTGTTCATCGACGAGCTCCACACCCTCGTGGGTGCGGGCGCCGCCGAGGGCGCGATCGACGCCGCCAGCATCCTCAAGCCCATGCTGGCCCGTGGTGAGCTCCAGACCATCGGTGCCACGACGCTCGACGAGTACCGCAAGCACCTTGAGAAGGACGCGGCCCTCGAACGCCGCTTCCAGCCGATCCAGGTGGCGGAGCCTTCCCTCCCCCACACGATCGAGATCCTCAAGGGCCTGCGCGACCGCTACGAGGCCCACCACCGCGTCTCCATCACGGACGAGGCTCTCGTCCAGGCGGCGACGCTGGCGGACCGCTACATCTCGGACCGCTTCCTCCCGGACAAGGCGATCGACCTGATCGACGAGGCCGGCTCCCGGATGCGCATCCGCCGGATGACCGCGCCGCCGGACCTCCGCGAGTTCGACGAGAAGATCGCGGCCGTGCGCCGGGACAAGGAGTCGGCCATCGACTCCCAGGACTTCGAGAAGGCGGCTTCTCTCCGCGACAAGGAGAAGCAGCTGCTCACGGCGAAGACCAAGCGCGAGAAGGAATGGAAGGCCGGCGACATGGACGTCGTCGCCGAGGTCGACGGCGAGCTCATCGCCGAGGTCCTCGCGACCGCGACCGGCATTCCCGTCTTCAAGCTCACCGAGGAGGAGTCCTCGCGACTGCTCCGCATGGAGGACGAGCTCCACCGTCGGGTCATCGGCCAGAAGGACGCCATCAAGGCGCTCTCCCAGGCGATCCGCCGTACCCGTGCCGGTCTGAAGGACCCGAAGCGCCCGGGCGGCTCGTTCATCTTCGCCGGTCCGTCCGGTGTCGGTAAGACCGAGCTCTCCAAGACGCTCGCCGAATTCCTCTTCGGCGACGAGGACGCGCTGATCTCCCTCGACATGTCGGAGTTCAGCGAGAAGCACACGGTTTCCCGACTCTTCGGCTCGCCCCCCGGTTACGTGGGCTACGAAGAGGGCGGCCAGCTCACCGAGAAGGTGCGCCGGAAGCCGTTCTCCGTCGTCCTCTTCGACGAGGTCGAGAAGGCCCACCCGGATATCTTCAATTCCCTTCTCCAGATCCTGGAGGACGGTCGCCTGACCGACTCCCAGGGCCGGGTCGTGGACTTCAAGAACACGGTCATCATCATGACGACCAACCTGGGTACCCGGGACATCTCGAAGGGCTTCAACCTGGGCTTCGCGGCGCAGGGCGACACGAAGACCGGCTACGACCGGATGAAGGCGAAGGTCAACGAAGAGCTCAAGCAGCACTTCCGGCCCGAGTTCCTGAACCGTGTCGACGACACGGTCGTCTTCCACCAGCTCACCGAGGAAGACATCATCCAGATCGTCGACCTGATGATCGCGAAGGTCGACGAGCGCCTCAAGGACCGCGACATGGGCATCGAGCTGAGCGGCGACGCCAAGCTCCTGCTCGCCAAGCGCGGCTACGACCCGATCCTGGGTGCCCGGCCGTTGCGCCGGACCATCCAGCGCGAGATCGAGGACGTGCTGTCGGAGAAGATCCTCTTCGGCGAGCTGCGGCCCGGTCACATCGTGGTCGTCGGCAAGGAGGGTGAGGGCGAGGAAGCCAAGTTCACCTTCCGCGGCGAGGAGAAGTCGGCCCTGCCGGACCTGCCTCCGATCGAGGCCACGGGTTCCGGACCGGACCTGTCGAAGGGCGCGTAACGCGTAGGTGCGACCGAGCACCACACAAGGGGCGGCCCCGGAACCTCACGGTTCCGGGGCCGCCCCTTTGGCGCGGTTGCCCGCGGGGGCGCCTCCGCACCGGGCGCGCGGGAGTGGGCGGGGCGGACCGGACCGGGCGGGGGCGCCGGGGGCTACCGGGTCCCCGGGCCGAAGCGCTGGCGGTAAGCCGACGGCGTGAGCCCGGTCTCGCGGCGCAGCACGGTGCGGAGGTTGGCCGGGGTACCGAGTCCGCTGCGGCGGGCGACGGCGTCGACGTGGGTGACCCCGTGTTCGAGGAGCCGGCGGGCGAGGGTGACGCGCTGCGCGGTCAGCCATGCGCGCGGGGTGGTGCCCAGTTGGGTGCGGAATCGCCGGTGCAGGGTGGTGGTGCTGACGGAAGCCTCGGCCGCGAGGTCCGCGACGCTGAGCGGGGCGTCCAGCCGCTCCTGTGCCCAGGCCAGCAGGGGTGCCAGTGACTCGTCGGGCAGCTCGGGCATGGGGCGCTCGATGAACTGCTGCTGCCCGCCGTCGCGATGGGCGGGGAAGACCAGGCGGCGGCTGATGGTGTTGGCGGTCTCCGCGCCGTGGTCGCGGCGGATGATGTGCAGGCCGAGGTCGAGTGCGGCGGCGCTGCCCGCGGAGGTGAGGATGCTGCCGTCGTCGACGAAGAGGACGTCGGGCTGTACGTGGACGTCGGGGTAGCGGGAGCGCAGGAGTTCCGCGCACTGCCAGTGCGTGGTGGCCCGGCGGCCGTCGAGTACGCCGGCCTCGGCCAGGGCGAACGCGCCGGTGCAGAAGGAGACCAGTCGGGCGCCGCGCGCGTGGGCGCGGCGTATGGCGTCCAGCACGGCGGGGTGGCGGGGGCGGGTGACGTCCGGTCTGCTCGGGACGATGAGGGTGTCGGCGGCCTCGGCGGCTTCGAGGCCTGCCGTCTCGGTGAGGGTGAAGAAGCGGCCTCGCATCACCGCGCGGTCGCCCGGCGTGCAGAGCGCGAACGCGTAGAGGTCGCGCCCCAGTTCGGGCCGGGGCAGGCCGAAGAGTTCGGTGGCACAGCCCAGTTCGAACGGATTGGTGTTCTCGTCCACGAGGACCGCCACCCGGTGCGGGCGCGACCCCGCGGGACCGTGGAAGGATTCTTGCGGCATGTGCATGTTCTAGCACTCACGTACGGGGGCGGCGGCACCCCAGAATGGCCGTCGAGCCGGCGCACCACCGCTGTCGCGGGTACGGACGACGCCCGCCGGCCCTCCTCTTCGACGACCACTGGAAGGAAACTTGCGCATGCCATTAATCGGACGGGTACCGGTTCTTGCGGGGATCGCGGCCGGGATGCTGGTACTGGCCGCGACACCGGCCGCGGCGGCCCAGAGCCGCACCCTGACGCTGGAGGCCAGTGACCCGCTGGCGGCGAAGGCCTTGCAGATCTGCTACGACGTGCACCAGATCTCGCCGATGCCCTACTACGAGAACGACTGCAGGATCAGCTACGCCCCCTCCTCCTACCAGGCCGCCCCCGGGCCGGAGCACCAGGTGGGCGACCGCGTCCTCAACTACGCGTCCACCACGGTCACCCACACCCTGGCCTGGTCGGACACGGTCACGAGCTCGGACAGCTTCGAGGTGAGCTCGTCGGTGAAGTCCGCCGTCTGGGGCGCGGCGGAGGTCGCGGTGACCGCCAAGTACACCAAGACGTGGACGCGGTCGAGCACCGCCTCGCAGACGAACAGCCTGCCGGTTCCGGCCTGCAACGTGGGCTGGTTCAGCAGGGCGGCGGAGATGGGCACTGCCACCGGTGACCTGCGGCTCGACTTCGAGGCGGACACCAAGATCAGGAGCGGTACCAAGAAGAGGTACCGGCATGTCGTCGTCAAGAACAGTGTCTTCAGCGCGCCCACCGGGAAGAACGACCTGCTCATCGCCCGCTCCCGAGCGATGACGGCCGAGGAGCGCACCGGCTGCGCCTCCTGATGTCGGACGACCGCCCGCCGCCGGGGAGCCTCCCGGCGGCGGGCGGTCGGCGGAGGACCCGGCGCAGGCGTCCACCGCCGGACCCTGCCCCGCGGCCCGTACGACGTCCGCCGGCCCGGTGCGTGGTGCCCGTCACGTCCGGGCACGTCAGGGGCGCGGGTCCGGGGGCGCGGCCGGTGACAAGCCGCACAGGGCAAATCGGACATACTAGGGGGTTTCGTAGATCGATAAGGCCCTTCCGGAGGGGTTGAGCCCCTGGAGAACCCCGTCAACGGGACATATCACCCTGGCGCGCCTACGAGCCCCGGTAGTAAACGAGGACGTTTGGGGAACTCCGGACATCCGGGTTACCAAAGATGAGCCCACCCGGCACATGGCTGAGCGTGCCGGGTCACTTCATGCCCGAGACGGGCGTGAACGCCCCTGTCCCCGGCCCCGGAGGTCTGCTCTATGTCCGCGAAGCGCGTCATCGCCCGTTCTACCCGTATCACCGTCGGCGCAACCCTCGGTGCTGTGCTGGCTCTCGGGGCCGGGACGACCGCCGCCTTCGCCGACGCCCCGCAGGCGGCTCCCGCCGCCGGTGCCGACGCCGCCGCGGCGGCGAAGAAGAAGGCCGGGCTGTGGGACAAGCCGCTGGAGAAGTACACGCTGTCCGCGACCTTCGGCAAGGGCGGCAGCATGTGGGCCCGCAAGCACTCCGGCCAGGACTTCGCCGTCCCGGTCGGCACCCCGGTGAAGGCCGCGGCCGCCGGTGTGGTCGTCAAGGCCGGCCCGAACGGCGGCGGTGACGGTCCCGCCTACGGCAACGCCATCGTCATCAAGCACGCCAACAACACGTACTCGCAGTACGCGCACCTGTCGAAGATCCAGGTCAAGGTCGGCCAGAAGGTCGCCGTCAAGCAGCGCATCGCCCTGTCCGGCAACACCGGCAACTCCAGCGGTCCGCACCTGCACTTCGAGATCCGGACCACCCCGAACTACGGTTCCGCCCTCAACCCGGTGGCCTTCCTGCGCACCAACGGCGTCACCATCTGACCCGTACCGAACACGTCGTGACCACGCCGACCGGCCCGTGAGGCCGGTCGGCGTCGCCGTGTCCGGGCAGGTCCGGGCAGGTCAGGGCAGGTCAGGTGAGCAGCCAGCCGTGGGTCGGCTTCGGCGCCGGCGAGAGCTTGCCCTGCTTGTAGCCGGCGGCCTGCTCCTCCGTGAACGCCATGTCGTAGACCTTGACGTTGTGCAGGCCGCCCTGCCACGGCCCGGTCCAGATGTTGTGGTGTCGGGACCGGCCGAGCTGGAGCGGGCCGGGCGCCTGCCAGATGGGCGGCACCTCGGTCTCACCGGCCTTCTTGCCGTCCACGTAGAGGGCGATCGCCTTCTTCTCCGCGTCGTACGTGGCCATCAGCAGGGTGGGCGTCTTGAAGACCTCCAGCCCCTCCGCCGTCACCGTCCGCGTGGTCGCGGCCGCGCCCTTGTCGCCCGTCTGGACACGGAAGATCCAGGCCTTCTTGCCCTTCACCTCGTTGACGCCCAGCTCGAAGGAGAAGGACTCCCCGTCGCCCTGGCTCATGACGATCCGCGATCCCTTGCTCGCGGAGCTGTAGGCGCGCGCCGTGAGCGTGAAGCTCTTGGTGACGTCGACCACCGGCTCGGCGGACTGGCCCCAGGAGTTCCCGTTGCCCCTGCCGACGACCTGGAAGCGCTTGCCCAGCGCGCCGACCTTCAGGTCGGAGCCCAACCGGATGCCGGTCTGGCCGTAGCTGTCGCGCAGCAGGGTGTCGTCACCCGCCACGGTGGCGGTGTACGCGGTCGGTGACTTGGAGTCCTCCGGCTCGGGCGAGACCGAGACCGTGGCCGAGGGCTGGGCGTCCTGCGCGTCGTCGCCGCGCATCAGGAAGAACGTTCCACCGCCGGCGAGGAGCGCCAGCACGGTCACCGTGCCACCCAGCATCCACAGCTTCTTCCGGCGCCGCTCGGCATCGGAGCGCTCGGCCATGGCCTCCCAGTCCGGCTGCTGCGCCGCACCGGGTATGTCCGGGCCGGCCAGCCTCGTGAACCCCGGCGGGCCGGGCTGCTCGGGCTGGCTCGGAGTGCCCGCGGGCTGCCACTGCTGACCGCCCGGGTCCTGCTGGTAGGGGTTCGGCTGCTGCCCGGGGTGCGGATAGCCGTAGCCGCCGCTGCCGGCCGGATGGCCGTAGCCGCCGCCGGCCGGGTAGCCGTAACCGTCCCGGGCGGGCGGTCCCGGCGGGAACCCGTAACCGCTGCCGGGGGCGGGATCGGGCTGAGGGCTGCTCGGGGGATTCGTGCCGTCGGTCATGGCAGGGAAGCCTAGGACACGCACCTCGGGCGGGTACGGCCCGGTGCCCCTCCCTCAGCCCGGCGGCAGCTTCAGGACCGGGAAGCTGCCCGTCGCCGTCGGCGCGTGCTCCGGCAGCCACAGCACCGCGACGGCTCCGGCCGCCCCGCCGTCGGGCGTGCCCGGCGCCGTCACCGAGCGGTCCAGGACGCCCGGAGCCGCCACGTTGCGGAACGTCAACCGGGCGCCCAGCACCCGTGCCTGGCCCTCCGCGATGGTCAGGCCCAGCCCGTGCCCGACACCCGCGCGGTCCGTCGACCCGGTGCGGAACCGGCTCGGCCCCTCGCGCAGCAGCGCCTCGGGGAAGCCCGGCCCGTGGTCGCGGACCCGTACCACCCGCCCTTCGACGTCGACCTGGATCGGCTGCCTTCCGTACCGGGCGGCGTTGGCGAGCAGGTTGCCCAGGATCCGCTCCAGCCGCCGAGGGTCGGTGCTGACGACCTCGTCCGCGACGATCCGTACGGTCGCCTCCGGCATCAGCGCCTTCACGCGCCGGCTCACGAACTCGCCCAGTGCCACCTCCTGGAGCTCCGCCCGCTCCGAGGCGCTGTCCAGCCGGGCCACCTCCAGCACGTCCTCGACCAGCGCGCGCAGCGCCTGGGCACGGTCCCGGACCAGCTCCGTCGGCCGCCCCGGGGGCAGCAGTTCGGCGGCGGTGAGCAGGCCCGTCACCGGTGTCCGCAGCTCGTGCGCGATGTCCGCGGTCACCCGCCGCTCGGCCTCCAGCCGCTGCTGGAGCGCGTCCGCCATGGCGTCCACGGCCCGCGCGAGGTCGTCCGTCTCGTCGCGGACGACGCCGCCGACCGCGTCCCGCACCCGTACGTCGGGATCGCCGTGCGCCACCCGCTGGGAGGCCGCCGCGGCCTTGCGCAGCCGGCGCGAGATCTGGCCGCCGATCAGCACGCCGAGCGCCGAACCGGCGACCACGGCCGACAGACCACCGATGACCAGGGCCCGGTCCAGGTCGTTGAGCAGGTTCGTGCTCTCCCGGAAGGGCGTGTGCAGCGACAGCACCATCCCGTTCCCGAGCGGTACGGCGGCCCACACCTCGGGCAGCCCGTGCGGATGCTCCTGGATATAGGTCCCGCGCCGCCCCGACTGCGCCTTCTGCCGCAGCTCGGCGGGCAGTTCGGGGTCATTGAGCTTGGCCCCCATGGGGGGCTTGCGCCCGGCTTCGGCGTTGCGGGAGATGAACTGCACGCGCTCCAGCTGGACATCGCGCGCGCTCTCCAGCATCGAGACACGGGCCGCGCTGTGCACCACCAGACTCAGTGCGATCGTGACGAGGGCGCCCACGGCGGCGATGGCGAGCGTGATCTTCCAGCGGATCCCCGTACGGAGGGTGAACCGTCTCATGCTTTCAGCTTGTATCCGAAGCCCCGGACCGTTTCGATCCGGTCCTGTCCGATCTTGGTGCGCAGGCGCTGGACGTGGACGTCCACGACGCGCGTGTCGCCGCCCCAGTCGTAGTCCCAGACCCGCTCCAGGAGCCGGTCCCGCGACAGGACGGTGCCGGGCGCCGAGGAGAACTCCAGCAGCAGCCGCATCTCCGTCGGCGTCAGCGCCACGGGGGCGCCCGACCTGCGCACCTCCATGCCCTCGGTGTCCACTTCCAGGTCGCCGAAGGAGAGCACCCCGCGCTCCGCGTCCGGGTCGTGGTCGGAGCCGCCGCCGGCGCCGTTGTGCGGGCCTCCCGAATGGTCGAAGCGGCGCAGCACGGCGCGGATGCGGGCGACGAGCACCGAACCGTCGAAGGGCTTGGTGACATAGTCGTCGGCGCCCGCCTCCAGGCCCAGCACGACGTCGATGCTGTCGGCGCGCGCCGACAGCATGATGACCGGGACGGTGGACTCGTCACGGATGCGGCGGCACAGGCTCACGCCGTCCATGCCGGGGACCATCACGTCCAGCAGGGCGATGTCGGGCCGGCGAGCGCGAAACGACTCCAGGCCCGACAGGCCGTCGGGCATGGCCGTGACCGTGAACCCGTCGCGCTCCAGCGCCAGGGTCGTGGCCTCACGGATGACGTCGTCGTCCTCCACGAACAGGACATGGGTCTCGGCCATGCGCAAGCCTCGCCTCGTTCTTCTTGCTCAGTGCTCAGTTCTTCTGACTCGTGGCCGGGGCGGGCTGGGCTCCGCCGTCGACCACGTTGCTGTACTCCGAGTGCACCCGGTCCTGCTCGGTGAACTCCTCTCCGTTCCAGCGGTACGTGACCACGTCCTCGCCGGACGGATAGGCGAGCGCGTCGCTCTTCCCGTAGACCTGCTTCGTGACCACCAGATCGCCCCGGTCGATCTCCGCGTAGACGGGGGGCTGTTCGTCCGCGAACACATTCTCGTACGTGCCGCCGTCCGCCCGGTACACGTAGGAGCCGCGGCCCAGGGCGTCGGCGCAGGACAGCACGTTCACGACGATGTCCGCGACGGGACCGCCGGTGACCTTCCCGTAGCTGACGTCCACCGGGTACTCCTTGCCCGTGCAGGGCTTGAGGTCCCGCTTGACCTCGGAGCTGACCTTGGGGTCCGCCATGAGCAGCGCGACCGGATCCACCTTCTTGAAGGGGGTGCCGGACGCGGAGGCAGGAGAGGTGCCCGAGGAGGGGCCGGACGGCGCGGTCCTGGAGATGGTGTCGGTGCGGGCGGGGCCGCCGTCGCGCAGACCGGTGCCGCCGGTGGCGCAGCCGACCGCGAACACGGCTGTGCCGACGAGGATGATGGTCCCCGCCGACATCAGCACCAGACTTCCCCTTCCCCCGAACACGGGGGGAGAGCTTCTGCCCTTCAGATCTTGGCCGTTCAGGCCGCGCACCGCTCACGCCCCTCGTACCTCATGGTGTGGTCACCGCGCTCCAGCGCACGCAGGTCCAGGTCCCGGCTCTCCAGCTCCTGCCGGAGCCGGGCCAGGGCGCGGTGCAGAGTGCTCTTCACGGTTCCCGCCGACATTCCGAGCGCCGCGGCCGTCTCCTCGGTGCTCATCTGCTCCCAGTGTCGCAGGACGACCACACTGCGCTGCTTGGGCGCGAGCACCTTCAGGATGTCCATCAGCAGGGCGCGGTCGGCGCGCTGGTCGGAACCGTCCTCGACGGACGCGTCGGGGAGCTGCTCGGTGGGGACCTCTTCGAGCTTGCGGGCGCGCCACCACTCGGTACGAGTGTTGATCATGACCCGGCGGAGGTAGGCGTCGGCCAGAGACTTGTCGGCGATCCCGTCCCAGCGGCCGTAGGTGCGCACGAGGGCCGTCTGGAGGAGGTCCTGGGCGTCGGTGGGGTCCGGAACCAGCCGCCGGGCACTGCGCAGCAGCGCGTCCTGCCGCGTGCGTACGTACTCCTCGAACCCGAGCACCTCGCCCTGCGCCTGCGCCATCTTGGACCGCCTCCCGTTCCGTCCCACCACTCCACCGCTGTCTTACGGGGACGACGGTACGGAGGGGTTGTCACGGGCCTGTGCGAGCCAGCCTGCGGTGGGAACACGGACACCCATAGGTTGTGTAACAGTGCCTGTGAGCTGGGGTTTCCCGGCAACAAGCGGAATTGCCGACTCAGCTTCGAGGGCGGCTACGGGGGGTGGCGGACCGGTGCACGGTCCGTTCGCGAACCGTCCCGTGCGCCGTCCGCCACCTCTGCGGGCACCTCTGCGGTCAGGGCTGCGGGCGCGTCTGCGGCAGCCGGTACAGGCCGCCGCCGAGCGGCTCCACCAGCCCGTCGGACACCAGCCCGTCGAGCGCGCGGGCCCGCTGCACCGGCTCGTTCCAGACAGTGTCGAGCACGGCCTGCGGAACGGGGCCCACCGCCTCCCGCAGGACCGCCAGGAGTTTGCCGCGCACCTGCCGGTCGGTCCCGGCGTACGTCTGCCCGCGCCGCGGCGGCCCGTCGTGCGCCGGCTTCCCGGCCAGACGCCACGCGCACTGTCCGGCTACCGGGCAGCGCGTGCAGTCCGGACTCTTCGCGGTGCACACGAGCGCGCCGAGCTCCATCGAGGCCGCCGCCCAGCGGGCCGCGGTGGTCTCGTCCTGCGGCAGCAGTTCGCGGGCCAGGCGCCGCTCGGCGGCCGTGGTCGCGTTCGGCGGGTACTCGACCCCGGTGGCGGCGCGCGCGAAGACCCGCCGGACGTTGGTGTCGAGGACGGCGTGCCGCTGCCCGTACGCGAAGGAGGCCACCGCCGCCGCGGTGTACTCGCCCACCCCGGGCAGTGCGAGGAGCTGTGCGTGCTCCCGCGGTACGTCGCCCCCGTGCCGCTCCGTTATCGCGGCGGCCGCGCCGTGCAGCCGCAGGGCCCGGCGCGGGTAGCCGAGCCGTCCCCAGGCCCGTACGGCCTCACCGGGGGCCTCGGCGGCCAGGTCGGCGGGGCGGGGCCAGCGGGCGAGCCACTGCTCGTAGACCGGTAGCACCCGGCTGACCGGGGTCTGCTGGAGCATGAACTCGCTGACCATGACGCCCCAGGGGCCGGCCTCGGGGCGGCGCCAGGGCAGGTCGCGGGCGTGCTCCTCGAACCACGAGATGACGGGGGAGTGCAGCGGGTGGGAGGTGCCGGCGGGCACGTCGCGGGAGTCCTCGGGGGACAGGTCCGGCGACACGTCGGGGGAGGAAGGAGGGGATGCAGTCATGGCAGACGGCATCCTGGCACGTTTCGGACCCCGGGGGAGGACTCACCGCTCGGTCCCGGCCCGGTCAGCAGGACACCGGCCCGCATCCCGCCCGCCCGCACCGCGCGGACGCCCGCGGCCGCCGAACCGGTCAGCGCCAGGACGACGAGGGCGGCGACCGAACCGCCCAGCAGCAGGCCCAGGGCCACGTCGTGCGGGTAGTGGACACCGACGAAGACCCGGGAGAAGGCCATCAGCAGGGCGAGCGGCACCACCAGCGGCGCGAGCCGGCGCGCGGCCATGACCAGGGCCACGGCCGCGGCGCCCGCGATGGCCGCGTGGTTGCTGGGGAAGGACCCGTCGCCCGGCGGCGGGCACCCGACCAGTGAAGCCGCCGCGCCGGCGACCGCGCGGCACGGACGCTCCTCGTCCACGGTGGCCTTCACGGCCTCAGAGGCGGCGTAGGCGACGACGGTGGCCGTCGGCGCGAGGAGGGCCAGTGCCACCGCCCGGGCGTCGCCCCGGCCGCGCGCCCGCCACCAGAGGGCGGCGAGGAGCGCCCCGAAGAGCCAGAGGCCGTACCCCGTCCAGAGTTCGAAGGCCCGCTGCACCCACAGGGGCGCGGAGTGGGCGAAGCCGGTGACGGTGCGGTAGAGGCCGGAGGTGTCCATGGGTACCGAACGTACCGAAACCGGACTCATCTCCATGTAAGCCCTTTGGCCGGTTCCCGCCCGTTCCGGTTGGGCCCGCAGGATGATCATCGGCAAATCAAGTCCGCTGCGCGGCATGTGGGGCACTGATCGGGCCGCGAACCTTTGTAAGGTTCCGTTCGTGGGATCTCTGCGCAATCCGGTCGGGCCGCTCCCCTCCTCCATCTACTGGCGACGGAGGGCTGTGCTGGCGTCCGTCGTCGCGCTCCTCGCGCTCCTCGCCGTATGGACCGTCAGTTCCGGCGGGGGGAAGACGAGTACGAACGGAAAGGGCGGGGGGCGCCCCGATCCCGTCACCTCCATCACCCCGGGCCCGGCCGGCACCGGCCCCGCCATCAGCGCGGCCCCGGGCGGACGGCCCGAGTCGGGCGGCGGTGGGACCACCGGCTCCGAGGGCGGCCCGGGCGGCGGCGCGGGCAAGAACGGCGAGCCGGGCAGCGGCAGCGCCACGGGCGGGGGTTCGGGCTCCTCCGGCGGCGGCGCGGGCGGCCCGGCGGCGGTCCCCGCGGACTCCCCGCTCCCCACGTGCGCGACGTCCGCGCTCCAGTGGGAGGTCAGGAGCGCGAAGAACGAGTACGAGGCGAACGAGAAGCCCCGCCTCGAACTGGTCGCCCGCAACATCTCCGGAACCACCTGCAAGGTCGATCTCGGCCCGAAGCAGGCCGTCCTGACCATCCTTCAGGCCAGTGGCAACAAGGCGGTGTGGTCCTCGGCGGACTGCCCGACGGGTGCCGGCAACGTCTTCTTCCGGCTTCCCGCACAGGGCGAGACGAAGCATTCGCTGGACTGGGACCGCAGGTTCAGCGCGGCCGGCCAGTGCCAGTCGCCCCCGGCGGGTTCCGCGCCCCCGGACACCTACGTGGTCGAGGTCAAGTCCCCCGGCATGCCGGTGGCCCGCACCTCGTTCGTCCTCAAGCAGGACTGACCGGCGCCGACCAGCGGCGTTCTTCCTGTACCGGCCGTGGCCCTCCGCTCGGCCCCGCGCCGCACCGGACGCCGCGGCCCGGCAGGCCATCGCGGTCACCCGCGCCAGGGCGCGGCCTAGACGTAGCGCTCCAGGATGGACGATTCGGCCAGGCGGGACAGGCCCTCGCGGACGCTCCGTGCGCGGGCCTCGCCCACCCCGTCCACCGCCTGCAGGTCGTCGACGCTCGCCGCGAGCAGCTTCTGCAGACCGCCGAAGTGCTCCACCAACCGCTCGATGATCGCGCCCGGCAGCCTCGGCACCTTCGCCAGCAGCCGGTAACCGCGGGGCGACACCGCCGAGTCCAGCGTCTCGGGCGAGCCCGTGTACCCCAGTGCCCGCGCCACGATGGGCAGTTCCAGCAGCTCCGGGTGGGTCAGCGCGTCCAGCTCCGCCAGCGCCTCGTCCACCGTGCGGGAACGCTTCGCCGTCGGCTCCGGCACGTAGTCGCGGATGACCAGCTCGCGCTCCTGCTCGATCCCCACCGTCAGCTCGTCCAACTGGAGGGACAGCAGACGCCCGTCCGTGCCCAGTTCGACCACGTACTCGGCGATTTCCGTCGCGATCCGGCGGACCATTTCCAGCCGCTGTGCGACCGCCGTCACGTCACGCACCGTGACCAGGTCCTCGATCTCCAGCGCCGACAGCGTGCCCGCGACCTCGTCCAGGCGCAGCTTGTACCGCTCCAGCGTGGCCAGCGCCTGATTCGCCCGGGAGAGGATCGCTCCGGACTCCTCCAGGACCCGCCGCTCCCCGTCCACGTACAGTGCGATCAGCCGCATCGACTGCGACACCGACACCACCGGGAAGCCGCACTGCTTCGACACGCGGTCGGCCGTGCGGTGGCGCGTGCCCGTCTCCTCCGTGGGGATCGAGGCGTCCGGCACGAGCTGCACACCGGCGCGCAGGATCTTGGTGAGGTCCTTGTCGAGGATGAGCGCGCCGTCGAGCTTGCACAGCTCGCGCAGTCTGGTCGCGGTGAACTCCACGTCCAGCACGAAGCCGCCCGTGCACATCGCCTCGACGGCCTTGTCCATGCCCAGGACGATGAGGCCGCCGGTGTTGCCCCGCACGATCCGCTCAAGGCCGTCGCGCAGCGGCTGACCAGGTGCGACCGCGCTCAGCGAGGCGCGCATGAGGGCGTCGTGCCTGGAGCTCGCGCCGGACTTCCCGGGTGCTGATGCCCCGTCCTTGGCTGCCACTGCACTCCTCCGGTCGCGGGTTGCGCCGCTCGGCACGGGGGCACGAGGACGTGCGCACGGCCGGGCGGACCAGCCCAAAGTCTACCGGCGCGTGCTGCGGCCCCACCGGGGCTTGGCCAGGTGGGGCCCGGTGGGGGGCCGCGCGGCCCCCCTGACCAGCGTGGCGACCGGCCGGTCGGACGGGCCGATCTTGGCGGTCCGGCCGGTTCGATCATGCTCGGCCGTGAGTACGGCGGGCTGTGAGCAAGGCGGGCTGTGAGCCCGGCCGGTGGTCCGGCCCCTCGGGCAGGGCTGCTCGGGCACGGCCTACCTCGCGGCCCCGGCCCCCGCCCGCTCGCTGCTCTCCTTGCTCTCCCTGGCCGCCGTACGGGAGCGCCCGCGCGGCAGCACCCGCAGCGCGTCGCCCATGTCGGCCACTTCGGTGACCTTCATCCCCGGTGGCACCTTGCCCGGGTCGGTCGGCACCAGCGCGTGGGTGAAGCCCAGCCGGTGCGCCTCCGCCAGCCGCCGCTGTACGCCCGTCACCCGCCGCACCTCGCCGGCCAGGCCGACCTCGCCGATGGCCACCAGGTTCTTCGGGAGCGGGACGTCGCTGGCGGCGGACGCCAGCGCGAGCGCGATCGCCAGGTCCGCGGCCGGCTCGGTGAGCTTCACACCGCCCACGGTGGCGCTGTAGATGTCGCGTTTGCCGAGCGCGGTGATCCTGCCGCGCTGCTCCAGCACCGCCAGCATCATCGAGACGCGCGAGGTCTCCAGGCCCGAGGTGGTCCGCCGGGGGGAGGGGATCTGCGAGTCGACGGTCAGCGCCTGCACCTCGGCGACCAGTGGCCGCTTCCCCTCCAGGGTGACGGTCAGGCACGTTCCCGGGACGGCCTCGGCACGCCGGGTCAGGAACAGCCCGCTCGGGTCGGCCAGCCCGGTGATGCCCTCGTCGTGCAGTTCGAAGCAGCCGACCTCGTCGGTGGCGCCGTACCGGTTCTTCACGCCGCGCACGAGCCGTAGCCGCGCGTGCCGGTCTCCCTCGAAACTCAGCACCACGTCGACGAGGTGTTCCAGGAGCCGGGGGCCGGCGATGGCCCCGTCCTTGGTGACGTGGCCGACGAGCAGGGTGGCCATGCCCCGCTCCTTGGAGGCCCGGATCAGCGCGCCCGCCACCTCCCGCACCTGGGCCATGCCGCCGGGCGCGCCGTCGATCTCGGGGGAGGCGACGGTCTGTACGGAGTCCAGGACGAGCAGGGAGGGCTGCACGGCGTCGAGGTGCCCGAGCACCGCGGACAGGTCGGTCTCGGCCGCGAGGTACAGGTGGTCGCTCAGCGCGTTGATGCGGTCCGCCCGCAACCGGACCTGGCTCGCCGATTCCTCACCCGTCACGTACAGCGTGCGGTGCGTGTCGCTGGAGGCCTTCGCCGCGACGTCCAGCAGCAGCGTGGACTTCCCCACGCCGGGCTCGCCGGCCAGCAGCACGACGGCGCCGGGCACGAGCCCGCCGCCCAGGACGCGGTCCAGCTCGTCCACACCGGTGCTGCGCGCGGTCGCCGTCCGCCCGTCGACCTGGGCGATCGGCAGCGCGGCGGTCGACACCCGGCCGGCCGCGGTGGTCCGTACGGCGGGTGCCCCCATCTCCTCGACGGTGCCCCAGGCCTGGCACTCGGGACACCGGCCGAGCCACTTGGCCGTCGTCCAGCCGCACTCGGTGCAGCGGTAGGACGGTCGGTCCTTGGCGGATGAGCGAGAGGTGCGGGCAGCCATGCGCTCACGGTAGCCGCCCGCACCGACAGCCCGGTCCGCGGTGCCGGTCCGGGCACCCGCGGGGCGGTCGTCAGAGCCGTCGTCAGAGCCGTCGTCAGTGCACCGCCGATCTGTTCACCCTTAAGGGCTAAAACCGGGGAAGGCTTCCCAGGCGCCCCCGGCGCGCCGCCTACGGTCGCCAGGTGAACAGCAGCAACCAGGCACACCCTTCGCCGCGCACCGGCGCACACCGGGCGCACGGGCGCACGCCTCACGAGGAGGAACGGCCGCGCCCCTTCCGGTACGAGCCGTACCTCGACGGCCTGTTCACCTATTGCCTGTCGGTCCTGTGCGACCACGACACCGCGACCGACGTGCTCGCAGACGTCCTCGCCGTGGCCGAGCGGTATCCCGGTCGCTGCCCTGACGAGGGCGACCGGCGGGCTTGGCTCTACGCGCTCGCCCGCTGGGGCTGCCTGCGCCGGCTGGCGGAGCAGCGGCGCGTTCGGCAGGGAGCGCATTCCGCCAAGCGTGCGCCGGAGCACGCCGGGCGCGACCATGCGCCGGGGGGCGCAGCCTTCGACGGCCCGGCCGCGGAGCCCCGCCGGCAGCTTGACGTGAGCGCCTACCGCCGTACCGAGCTGGCACGTCTTGCCTGGCCGGAGGCCGCAGGGACCACCCCCGCCCAGCGCGAGGCACTCGAACTCGCCGTCCGCCACCGCCTCGCCGTCCCCGAACTCGCCGCGGTCCTCGGCACGCCCCCCGCCGCCGCCCGGGAGCTCCTGACCGGTGCCGCCTGCGAGGTGGAGCGCACCCGAGCCGCCCTCGCCGTCGTCGAGACCGGCGGCTGTCCCGGTGTCGTCCAGCTCACCGGCGGCGACGCGGACGGCAACAGCGGCGACGTCCTGCTGTCCAGCACCCTGCGCACCGAGCTCGTCCGGCACGTCGACGACTGCCCGAGGTGCCGGCGCGTCGCCGAACGCGTGGGCGCCGCCGCGCCGTGGCCCGGCTCCGGCGGCGTGGACACCGCCGCGCTGCCGCTCGTACCCGCCCCGCGCACCGCCGTCCACGCGGCGATGCACCGCTCCGGTCGGGGGCGCGGCCCCGCCCCCCGCTTCGACCGCACCGGCTTCCCGATGGACCCCAGGGACCGCGCGGCCCGCCGGGACCGGATGCGGGCCCGGGCGGTGACCACCACCGTCGTGGCCACCGTCGTCGCGGCCCCGGTCCTGGCGCTGTGGGCCTCGTACCGCGGCGAGCCCGGCACCGGCGAGCCCGCCGGCAGCGGCTCCCCCCGTATCTCCGCCAGCGAGACCGAGCTTCCGACCTCCCGGATCGACGGGCGCCCGCTGACCGCCTACGAAAACGCGGGCAACGCGGCCGTCACCACCGGTGGCCCCGACTTCGCCGACAACAGCGACTCCTCCGACGTCTCCGTCGAGGTGATCAGCACCGGCCCGCCCGCCACCCCCGACCAAGCCGGCGCCCCCGGCAGGCTCTCGGTCGCCGCGTCCTCGCGGGGCGCCCTCACCCTGCTCACCCTCACCGCCTCGGGCGGCGCCCCGGTGAACTGGCGACTCTGGTCCGACGCACCCTGGCTGCGGGCGAGCCGCACCGCGGGCACGCTCGCGCCCGGGGAGTCCGTCACCCTGCACATCGCCGTCGACCCCGAGGCGCAGCCGGTCGGCGCCTGGACCGCCCGGGTCGGGGTCGACCCGACCGGCGCGGTGATCTCCGTCCGGGGCCGCGGCCGGCCCCCGTCGACGCCCGTCCCGCAGCCGGAACCGACTCAGCCCGCGAGCCCGCCGCCGTCACCGGATCAGACGCAGGGACCCGCGCCGACGCCGTCCCCCACGGAGCCGACGATCCCTCCGCCGTCCCCGACCCCCGCGCCGACCCCGACGGACGGCGCGGGCGCAACGGCTTCCCCCGCGCCCGACCCGCCACCGTCGGAGCCGTCGGGCGGCTGACCCGGGGTGACGCCGGGTGACGCGGCCGGGGGTCGGCAAGGCCTGCGGAGTCGCCAGGGAGCCGACGCGGCCCTGCGAAGGCCGGCGACCGACCGGGCGGGGCTTCGGCTACGGGGCCGGATCCGCCGGATGCGGAGCCATCGGCAGGAGCGAGGCCAGCCGGGCCTCGCACAGCTGCACCAGCGCCTCGTACCCCTCCTGGCCCATCAGCTCCGTCAGCTCGGCGCGGTACGACACGTAGACGGGGTCCCCGGCGCCGTGCGCGGAGGTCGCCGACGTGCACCACCAGTGCAGGTCGTGGCCGCCCGGGCCCCAGCCCCGGCGGTCGTACTCGCCGATCGACACCTGGAGCACCCGGGTGTCGTCGGGCCGGTCGATCCAGTCGTAGGTCCGGCGGATCGGCAGCTGCCAGCAGACATCCGGCTTGGTCTCCAGCGGCTCACGGCCCTCCCGCAGCGCGAGGATGTGGAGCGAGCAGCCGGCCCCCGCGGGGAACCCCGGCCGGTTCAGGAAGATGCACGCCCCGTCCCAGCGGCGGGTCTGCTTCTCCCCGTCGTCGTCGTGCTGGGTCCACCCGCTCTCGCTGCCGACGTCGTGGAACTGCCACAGCTCGGGCGTCAGCCGGGCCACGTGCTCCGCGACGCGCTTCTCGTCGTCCTCGTCGGAGAAGTGCGCGCCGAGCGTGCAGCAGCCGTCCGAGGCCCGGCCCGCCTGGATGCCCTGGCAGCCGCTGCCGAAGATGCAGGTCCACCGGGAGGTCAGCCAGGTCAGGTCACAGCGGAAGACCTGCTCGTCGTCGGCGGGGTCGGGAAACTCCACCCAGGCCCGAGGGAAGTCGAGCCCCTTCTCGTCGGCCACGGCCTTGGCCTTTCCGGGCTTGAGGGGCTTGAGCTGTTTGAGGGGCTTGGGGGGTTTGCCGTTCGCTGCCTCTGCGTCCCGGGTGCGTGCGCCCTGGTCGTCCTTGCCCGTGTCCTTCTCCGACCGGGTCTTGTTGGCCTTCTTCGTATTTGGCACAAACCCAAGCCTAAGCGCCCCTTACGCGACCCCCGAGCGTTCCTCGCAGTAGCGTTTCCCCCTATGAGACTCGGTGTCCTCGATGTGGGTTCGAATACGGTCCATCTGCTGGTGGTGGACGCGCACCCCGGCGCGCGCCCGCAGCCGGCGCACTCGCACAAGGTGGAGATAAGGCTGGCGGAGCTCCTCGACGACGCCGGGGCCGTCACCCCGGCGGGAGTCGAGCGCCTGCTGTCCGTCATCAACGAAGCGGTGCAGGCCGCCGAGGACAAGGGCTGCGAGGACGTCCTCCCCTTCGCCACGAGCGCGGTGCGCGAGGCGACCAACGCGGACGAGGTACTGGCCCGGGTCAAGGCCGAGACCGGCGTCGACCTGCCGGTCCTCAGCGGCGAGGACGAGGCGCGCCTCACCTTCCTCGCCGCGCGCCGCTGGTTCGGCTGGTCCGCCGGGAAGCTGCTGGTCCTGGACATCGGCGGCGGCTCCCTGGAGATCGCGTACGGCATCGACGAGGACCCGGACGCCGCCGTCTCCCTCCCGCTGGGCGCGGGCCGCCTCACGGCGGGCTGGCTCCCCGGCGACCCGCCCGACGCCCTGGACATCCGGGCGCTGCGGCGGCACGTACGGGCGGAGATCGCGCGGACGGTTCGGGAGTTCAGCCGCTTCGGCGCCCCCGACCACGTGGTGGCGACGTCGAAGACGTTCAAGCAGCTGGCCCGCATCGCGGGCGCGGCCCGCTCGGCGGACGGCCTGTACGTGCAGCGCGACCTCAGCCGCAAGGCCCTGGAGGAATGGGTCCCGCGCCTGGCCGCGATGACGACGACCCAGCGCTCCGCCCTCCCCGGGGTCTCGGAGGGCCGGGCGAACCAGCTCCTGGCGGGTGCGCTGGTCGCCGAGGGTGCCATGGACCTCTTCGGCGTGGACGAGCTGGAGATCTGCCCGTGGGCCCTGCGCGAGGGCGTGATCCTGCGCCGCCTGGACCACCTCCCGACCTCGGGGGCTGGTCAGATGGCGTGACCCGGGGGGAGCTCGGCGGACTCGATGTTGTCGACCGCCGTGGAGAATTCGCGGCCGGACGGGCCTCGTACGTACGCCAGCTCCACCCAGTAGGGGTGGAGCGAGGTCGACACGTCCTCGTTGATCACGGCCATCAGCTCGCCTTCGACGCCGCTGGCCACATCACGCACGCGATGTCGTAGCAGCGGGTGCGGCACGTACTCGTAGCGGTCAGTCATCGAAGGATCCGATGAACCGCTCCCAGCCGGCACGTGCCCGTTCAAGGAGATCCTGACTGGGGCCGGGCGGGCCGAGGCGGCACAGGCACGGCGCGATCTGCCGTGATTCTTCCGGCCCGGGGTGTTCGTCCTTCTCCGTCACGAGCCCTCCACCTGTCCATTGGGTACGGACAGATGGTGTTCCTCCACAAGTGACGCCAGGGATGCAGGCTGTATCCCTGGCGGGGGTTGCTCACACGGCGCCGATCCACTCGGCATAGGAGGTCAGTGACGGATCGGAACGCTTGAGGCGGCGCAGCGTCGCGATGTCCTCACGGGCCCACGGGTGCTCACGCACGTGCTGGGGTGCTTGCCTGCGGGCCTCCTTGAGGCTCAAGAAGGCTTCGGTGGTCTTTCCGGACCAGAGGTGTGCGCGTGCCACTTCGATCCAGAATCCGGACCGGCGCTCCGCTGGGATCTCCCCGCCGGGGGACCAACCACGCGCGATGTCGAGGGCGCGCCCGATGTGGTGTCCACCAAGGCTGACCGCGACGGCGACCTCGTGGATGCGGACGCTGGACGGCCCGAACGCAGTACCCAGGTAGATGTCCTCGGATAGGCCTTCGGCCAGCGTCCGGGCTTCGTTCAGATGGTCGTACGCGGCATCCGCGCTGCCTGCGCGCGCAGCGACCACGGCCGTCCGCATGTGCAGTGCTCCCAGGGCTGCCGCCGACCGTGCCGTGTTCGGTGAGGGGCACGAGTCCAGCGCCTGCTCCAGCATGAGGTGGCCTACCCGGTGCGCGCGGGTGGCGAGAAAGACCTCTGCGCGCACGTAAGCGACGGAAGCGTTCAGGACCGGGTCACCGGCCTGCCCGGCTGCCCACCGCATCACGTCGATCAGTCGGGCCGAGAGGTCGTGTGCGCCGTACTTGTAAGCCGTCGCGTCGGCCGCTCGCGCTGCCGCGACGACGAGGTGGGCTGCTTCATGTCGATGAGCTGCGGGCGACGAGTGCAGGTATGCCAGCGCGTCCCCCAGGAGCTGTGGTGCCTGCGCCGCGATGAGGCCGTACTGGGCCGCGAGGCGCCACCCGACGGCGGCAGTGATGTCGTCTCGAAGCTTGGCCGGCGGTCTGAGCGGAGGGTCCACCGCGAACTCATAACCGGCAATGGCTGCGGAGATCGCCGGGAGTGCGGCATGAACTCGACGGCTGGTACCGACGTAGGCGGGGTCGAGGCGGGAGGCGTCCACTCCGAGTGCGGAAGCGATTGCTTCCAGCGTGGACGGGCCCGGGTTCCGAACGCCTCGCTCGCACCCTTTGATCATCGGGAGGGAAACGTGGGACGCGCGGGCGAGGTCGGCTTGGGTCATGCGTCGGGCCCGCCGACGAGCGGCGATGCGCTGCCCGATGTGGTCGGCCATGTGCGGACCGTACCGTGAGGGATGCGGGGTGTCCCGCGAACTGGACTTGTTCTCCTACGGATTGACGATGGCGGGCAACTCGGTGAGGGAATCGATCGACCAGTCCGCCGCAGCCCTGACCTCGGGGTCGTCCGCCCACCAGTGCCCCCAGGGGCCGCGGCGGATGTGGGCGGTGCGCAGGCCCGCGGCCCTCGCCGGGTGGATGTCGTTGGCCGGGTGGTCGCCGACGTAGAGGGTTTCGCCTGCTGGGCTGCCAGACACGGCCAGTACCCGTTCGAAGAACTGGGGTGCCGGCTTCGACACCTTCCAGTCACCCGACGTGACGACGAGTTCTGCGGGGAGGTCCAACGCGCGCAGCAACTCGCCAGCCCGGCGGCTCTGGTTGCCTGCGACGACGACTCGTACTTCGTCGGCCCGCAGGGCGGACAGTGCCGGCCGCACGTCCTCGTAGAGGTCCGTCTCGTCGAGCCGTTCGCCGCGTCCGGCGGCTTCCCGGGCGGCGTATTCGGCGTTGATATCGATGCCCGGCCGCAGGAGCCGCAGGGCATCGGCGTTGTCACGTCCGTCCACGACCACCGCACCGACCAGAGCGGACAGGGTGTGCCGGGGCACTTCGAGCCAGTCCGCCCACGCCCCCCAATAGCGATCGTCCCGGGTCAGGGTCTCGCCGATGTCCAAGACGACGGTCCGAATCATGGCGCCAGCCTACCGACGTCCAGTGGCTGCAGCCCCGGAGCTGCGGCCTTCCGACTGGGTACGGTCCCCGTGGCCGAGGGGAAGCCCGGGCGGAACGCCACCGCGTCCGCCGGCGGGCCTGTCGGTGCCGTTCGGCAGGATGGTGAGCATGAGTCACACCATCTCGTACTCGACGGCTGACAAGGCCGACGTGCTGGCCTTCCTGGGCAGCAAGGGCGATCTCACGCCGGATCAGCTGCGCCGCCTGGAGAGCATGCGGCGGTACGCCAGGATCCGTCAGGACGACCTCGACCACCAGGAAGTGGACTGGGGGCTGTCCGTCCCCGACGCCCTGGAGCACCTCATAGCCGGGCACAGCGACGCGGACGCGGACTGTGCGGGCAACGCGTACACCACCGCCCTGCAACTGGTCATCGACCGCAACGCCTCGGACCCGGGCCACCTGGGCACCTACTCCCGGCCCAGCACCTTCTTCGGGCTGGTCGACGACGAGATGCGGCGCCTCGGGGTGCCCGCCGACCTGCTGCCCCACGGGTTCCTCTACGGCGGGCTGCCCGACGAGTTCCCGTTCCTCCCCTCGTCGATGGACGGGTACCCGGCTATCGGCCACCTGCCGCTCGCCAGGACCAAGGCGGCTGCCGAGGCCTACCGGGCCGTCCTGGACCGGATGGACCCGGACTTCCACCACGACGTGCGGGAGCTCATCGAGAAGTTGGAGTTCGAGCACGGGGAATGGGAGAGCGCGACGAAGGACCTCGACTGGTACACCCAGGACACGCTCTTCTTCAGCCTCACGTGACCGGTGGGATCGGGCCCGCGTGGCGGTCGTCACGTACCGCGCGGGCGCGGGCCCCGTACCCTGTCCCCGTGGCAGAACCCGTCCGTATCCCGACCGCGAAAGTCGCCCTGTCCACCGCCTCCGTCTATCCGGAGTCCACGGCGACCGCCTTCGAGATCGCCGCACGCCTCGGATACGACGGCGTCGAGGTCATGGTGTGGACGGATCCGGTGAGCCAGGACATCGACGCACTGCGCCGCCTGTCGGACCAGCACCAGGTGCCCGTCCTCGCCGTCCACGCCCCCTGCCTGCTGATCACCCAGCGGGTGTGGTCCACCGATCCGTGGGTCAAGCTGCAGCGCGCCCGGTCGGCGGCCGAGAGGCTCGGCGCGTCCACCGTCGTCGTGCACCCGCCGTTCCGCTGGCAGCGCCAGTACGCCCGGGAGTTCGTCTCCGGCATCTGGCGGATGGCGGAGGAGACCGACGTGCGGTTCGCCGTGGAGAACATGTACCCGTGGCGGTACCGCGACCGCGAGATGCTCGCCTATGCGCCCGAGTGGGACGTGACGAAGGACGACTACCGGCACTTCACCGTCGACCTGTCGCACACCGCGACCGCCCGTACGGACGCGACCGCGATGATCGACCGGATGGGGGAGCGGCTGGCGCACGTGCATCTCGCCGACGGCAACGGCTCGGCGAAGGACGAGCACCTGGTCCCGGGCAGGGGGACGCAGCCCTGCGCCGAACTGTTGGACCGGCTGGCCCGGAGCTCCTTCGACGGCCATGTGGTGATCGAGGTCAACACGCGGCGTGCGATGTCCTCGGCCGAGCGCGAGGCCGACCTCGCCGAGGCGCTGGCCTTCACCCGCCTGCACCTGGCCACCGCCGGGCACGACCGGGCCCGCCGACCGTGACCGGGGGGAGCACGCCGCGCCGTCGGGGGCCGGGCCGGCCCCGCCAGGACGAGGCCGAGGAGGGGCCGGGCACCCAGGAGCGCATCCGGCTCGCTGCCCGTGAGGTGTTCGCGGAGCGCGGCTACGACAAGACGTCCGTGCGCGGCGTCGCGAAGGTCGCCGGGGTGGACCCGGCCCTGGTGCACCACTACTTCGGCAGCAAGGACGACCTCTTCGCCGCGGCCATCGAGATCAGCATCGAGCCGGCCCTGGAGGTCCCCGCCGTCATCGGGGAAGGGCCGGAGGGCATCGGCGAGCGGCTGGCTCGCTACTTCCTGGGCGTCTGGGAGAACCCGGTCACCCGGGCGCCGCTGCTGGCCGTGATCCGCTCCGCGCTCACCCACGAGGCCGCCGCGAAGGTGCTGCGCGGGCTGGTGCTGCGCAGGCTCCTGGAGCGGGTGGCCGCCGACCTGGACGTGCCTGATCCGACCTTCCGCGCCGAGCTCGCCGCCTCCCACATGGTCGGCATCGCGATCCTGCGCTACGTGCTGCAGGTCGAGCCCCTCGCATCCGCGGACACCGAGGACATCGTGGCGCTCGTGGCGCCCACGCTGCAGCGGTACCTGACCGAGGACTGAGCCGCCCGTCCCGTCATGCGGACGGGGCGTCCGGATCGCGGGCGGTGGGCGTAGCCTCGTATCTGAGCCATATCCGCAGTCGCGGCTGACCGTACAGCCGCACTCATGGGGAGTGAACCGCATGCCTGAGCTGAGGTCCCGCACCGTCACCCACGGCCGCAACATGGCGGGCGCCCGCGCCCTGATGCGCGCGTCGGGCGTAGCGAGCGAGGACATCGGCAAGCCGATCATCGCGGTCGCCAACTCCTTCACCGAGTTCGTTCCCGGTCACACGCACCTGGCGCCCGTCGGCCGGATCGTCTCCGACGCCATCCGCGCGGCCGGTGCGATCCCCCGGGAGTTCAACACGATCGCCGTCGACGACGGCATCGCGATGGGCCACGGCGGCATGCTCTACTCCCTGCCGTCCCGCGACCTGATCGCGGACAGCGTGGAGTACATGGTCGAGGCGCACTGTGCCGACGCCCTGATCTGCATCTCCAACTGCGACAAGATCACCCCCGGCATGCTGATGGCCGCCATGCGCCTCAACATCCCGGCCGTGTTCGTCTCCGGCGGCCCGATGGAGGCCGGCCAGGCCGTCCTCGTCGACGGCACCGTCCGCAAGCTGGACCTCATCGACGCCATGGTGGACGCCTCCAACGAGAACGTCTCCGACGAGGACGTGCTCCGCATCGAGGAGAACGCCTGCCCCACCTGCGGTTCGTGTTCCGGCATGTTCACCGCCAACTCGATGAACTGTCTGGCCGAGGCCATCGGCCTGGCCCTCCCGGGCAACGGCTCGGTCCTCGCCACGCACACCGCCCGCCGCGCCCTGTACGAGGACGCGGGCCGCACGGTCGTGGAGATCACCAAGCGCTACTACCAGGACGGCGACGAGTCCGTCCTCCCCCGCAGCATCGCGACCCGCGAGGCCTTCGAGAACGCCATGGCCCTCGACATCGCGATGGGCGGCTCCACCAACACGATCCTGCACCTGCTGGCCGCCGCGCAGGAGGCGGGCCTGGACTACGACCTGAAGGACATCGACGCCGTCTCGCGCCGCGTCCCGTGCCTGGCCAAGGTCGCCCCGAACGTGGCGCCCGGCGGCACGTACTACATGGAAGACGTCCACCGGGCCGGCGGCATCCCCGCCATCCTCGGCGAGCTGCACCGCGGCGGACTCCTCAACAAGGACGTGACGACCGTCCACTCCGCGGGCCTGGAGGACTGGCTGGCCCGGTGGGACGCCCGCTCCGGCACGGCCACCGACACGGCCATGGAGCTGTGGCACGCGGCCCCCGGCTGTGTCCGCTCCGCCACCGCCTTCTCGCAGTCCGAGCGCTGGGACACCCTCGACCTCGACGCCGAGGGCGGCTGCATCCGCTCCGTGCAGCACGCGTACTCCAAGGACGGCGGCCTCGCGGTGCTGCGCGGCAACATCGCCGCCGACGGCTGCGTCGTGAAGACGGCCGGTGTCGACGAGTCGATCTGGACCTTCGAGGGGCCGGCGGTCGTCTGCGAGTCGCAGGACGAGGCCGTCGACAAGATCCTGCGCAAGGAGATCAAGGCGGGCGACGTCGTCGTCATCCGCTACGAGGGCCCGCGCGGCGGCCCCGGCATGCAGGAGATGCTCTACCCGACGTCCTTCCTCAAGGGCCGCGGCCTCGGCAAGGTCTGCGCGCTGGTGACGGACGGCCGCTTCTCCGGCGGCACCTCCGGTCTGTCCATCGGCCACGCCTCCCCGGAGGCGGCGTCCGGCGGCGACATCGCGGTCGTCGAGGACGGCGACCTGATCCGCATCGACATCCCGAACCGGTCCATCGAGATCGTCGTCGACGATGCCACGCTGGCGGCCCGCCACGAGGCTCTCGGCGGCGTCTACGCCCCGAAGAATCGCGAGCGCAAGGTCTCCGCGGCCCTGCGCGCCTACGCCGCGATGGCCACCAGCGCCGACAAGGGCGCGGTCCGCGACGTGACCCGGCTGGGCTGACCCGGGCGGCCCCGGCAGCGACGCCCCCGCACCGCACGGTGCGGGGGCGCCCGCGTCCGAGCTCCGGGCGGGACGCCGCCCGGGCTCCGCGCCGCCGGGCCGTTCACCAGCGGGCGGGATCGCCCGCGTCCACGGCGAACACCGATCCGTCGGGCGCGCCCGCGAACACCCGCCCGCCGCCGGCCACCGGCGCCGGCAGGGTCGACGCGTAGGTGTCCTTGCCGTCCGCCATCCGCGGCCTGGTCTGGCCCGCCGGCCTGCCGTCGGCCGCGTCGAAGGCCAGCAGCCGCCCGTCCGGCGCCGTCAGGTGGACCCGCCCGTCGGCGACCACCGGACGGGAGGCCACCGTCACGCCCGTCTCCAGCCGCCACCGCTCCTTGTCGGCGCCGACGGCCACCAGCGGGCCGGAGGTCCCGAACAGGTACGTGACCCCGTCCCGGTCCACCGCCGCCTCCGCGTCGAACAGCGGAGCGGTGAGCCGTACCCGCTGCGCGGTGCGCGCCGTCAGATCGGCGCGCACGACGGCGGTGGTCCGGGAGGAGGCGTCGACGTCCATCAGGTACAGGCCGCCGTGCGCGGCGCCGACGGGCCGCAGCCGCCCCGCCGTACGGAACTGCCGGGTCACGCTCCCGCTCGCCGGGTCGACCGCGGCGAGCTGGGTGGATCCGCTGCTGTCGGGCGTCACCGCGTACAGCTCCGGTGCCGCGCCGCCCTCCGGCCCGCCGCCGCTCCACCACACGGAGCCGACCCCGCCGATCTGCCGGGTCCAGCGGGTGGTGCCGGACGCCGCGTCCAGTGCGGTGACGCTGCCGTCGGTGCCCACCAGCAGCACCTGCGAGCCCGCGGGCACCGCCTGGGAGCCTGCGGGCAGTCCGCGCCGCCAGCGTTCGGCGCCCGTGGCCGGGTCCAGGGCCTGGAGCGTCCCGCTGCCGGGTGCCACGACGAGGACCCGTCCGCCGGCGTGCAGGGGCGTGGCAGGGGCGGGCGTCCCCTTCGCGGGGGCGGCCGCGGGTGACTCCAGGGCCCACACCGTCGAACCGTTCACGGGGTCCAGCCGGGCCGCCAAGAGGCCCGGTCCGGCGCAGTACAGGGCCTCCGCCTGCCAGGAACAGGCCCCGATCCGGCTGCCCGTCCCGGGCTTGCCGAGGGGGACCGACCAGGGGGCGAAGTTCTTCACCGGCGTCGGATCCGCCTGGGCGGCGATCTGGGCGGGAGAGGATCCGGCGGCTGTCCCGTGGCGGAGGTACCCGCCGACGGCACCGCCCACCAGCAGCAGCCCGATCCCCGCTGCCACCGCGATCCGGGCCCGCCGCCGGCCCGGGACCCGGGGTTCGGGCCCGGCGGGGATCCGCTCCCGGCGGTGGGTGAGCAGCTCGGCCCCGTCGGGCTGCCGCGGCCGGGGGATGAAGGCCTGGGTGTCCTCGGCGGTCGGGTACGCGACCGCCCGCATCTCGGCGATCAGCTCCTCGGCGGTGGGCCGCTCCCGCGGGTCCTTGGCCAGGCACCGCTCGACGAGCGGTACGAGCTGCCGGGGCAGCCCGCTCAGGTCGGGCTCGCTGTGCACCACCTGGTACGCCACCAGGTAGTGGCTGTCGGAGTCGAAGGGGCCGCGGCCCGTCGCCGCGTGCACGAGCACCGCGCCGAGGGCGAAGACGTCCGCGGCCGTCCCCACCTCGCGCGGCCGCTGGAACTGCTCGGGTGCCATGAACGGCGGGGTGCCGATCAGCTTTCCGGTCTCGGTCCGCAGGTCGCTGTCGGCCGGCCGGGAGATCCCGAAGTCGATGACCCGCACGCCGTCGGGCGCCATGAGCACGTTGCTGGGCTTGAGGTCGCGGTGGACCACCCCCGCCCGGTGGATGTCGCGCAGGGCCTCCGCCAGGCCGGCCGCGAGCCGGGCCAGCTCGGTACGGTCGAGCACCTTCTCGCGGACGCGTTCGGAGAGCGTCGGCGCGTCGATGAACAGGGTGGCCATCCAGGGCCGTTCGGCGTCGGGGTCGGCGTCCACGACGGGTGCGGTGAACGCCCCGCTCACGCGCCGGGCGGCCGCGACCTCCTGCCGGAAGCGGGCCCGGAACTCCGGGTCCACGGCATGCTCGGCGTGCACGATCTTGACGGCGAGTTTCAGCCCCGAGCCGGACGTGGCGAGGTGGACGACGCCCATACCTCCGGAGCCGAGCACCGCTTCGAGCCGGTACTGCCCGGCGTACTCCGGAAAGCCCGCGTAGTCCGCGCGCAGCGAATGCACCGCTCACCACCCCCGCCGGAGCCTAGTCGATGACCCGTACGCATCTCCAAGGTCCTGCTACCCTGCGCGAGTTGCGCACGGCAACGCCCATGGGGGGAGATTTCGCATGTCGGTGGAGAACGATTCGAGCCAAGTTCAGAGCCTTGCTTCGGGCTCCGGCTACCCGTCCTATCCGGTCGCGCCCGGCTACCGGCTGAACGTCCGCAGCGGGCCCGGTACCAACTACTCGGTGATCGACGTCCTGCCGGTCGGCGCGATCGTCACGCTGCGCTGCCAGACCGAGGGCACCACGGTCTCGGGCCCGTACGGCACGTCCAGCATCTGGGACTGCATCGGGAACGGCCGCTTCGTCTCCGACGCGTACATAAAGACCGGCAGTGACGGCTATGTGGTCACGCGCTGCGGCTGACCCGTCTGACACGTGAGACACACCCGGCCCGGGCGGCCCGGCGGGGGATAATCGCCGCTGTGAGCGACGACCAGCGAGACCAGACCCCCGCCGAGCCGGCCGGCGCGGCTGCCCCGGCCCGGGCCGCGGCCTCGGAAGCGACCGGGCCGGTGCCGCCCGCGGGCCCGCAGCCCGAGCCGCTCCGCTTCTTCGGCACCACCTGGGTGAACCACGAGAACGGCTACGGCCTGCGCCGCGCCGCCCTCGCCGTCGGCTCCCTGGTCACGGCCACCGCCGCCGCCGTGCTGCTGCGCCTCTCCTACGAAGGCTTGGAGATCGGCGACGTCGGCCCCTTCCTCAGCATCTCCGTCGTCGTCCTCTTCGCGATCGCCAGTGCCATCGCCTTCGTCAAGACGTGGGACTCCTTCAGCCGGCGCCCGGCCCCGTCCTCCGACGAGGCCGCCCTCAAGGGTCTGAAGACGATCGGCTTCATCGGTTCCCTCATCGCCTACTCCCTGCGCTGCCTGACCGAGGCCCCGGGCGAGAAGCTGCACCGTGCCGAGTACGAGCGCGCCCGGGCCGAGTACGCCCGCCGCCGCAGCACCCGTACGGGCAACCCGGCCGCCCGCCGCCCCAAGCGCAAGAAGCAGTAGTCGGCGGCCGGGCCTCCGCACGTCCGCGCGTCCTCGTTCTTCCTGGTTGTTGACGCCCGGCCACCCCCAGGAGCATTATTCATCACATGATGAATAAAGAAGCCGGCGGTGACCAGGCCGCTGTGCACGCCCACGGCCTGACCGTCCGCCGCGGCACCGGCCGCACCCCGCGCACCGTCATCTCCGACATCGCCTTCGACGTCCCCCGAGGCCGCATCACCGGCCTCCTCGGCCCCTCCGGCTGCGGCAAATCCACCCTCCTGCGGGCCATCGTCGGCACCCAGGCCCACGTCACCGGCACCCTCGACGTCCTCGGCCGCCCCGCCGGCCACGCCGACCTGCGCTCCCGCATCGGCTACGTCACCCAGGCGCCCTCCGTCTACGACGACCTCACCGTCCGCCAGAACCTCGACTACTTCGCCGCGATCCTCGACCCCGGCCGCGCCGCCGCAGCCCGCCGCGCCGAAGCCGTGGACCGCGCCATCACCGACGTCGACCTCACCGCCCGCGCCGGCGCCCTCGCCGGCAACCTCTCCGGCGGCCAGCGCAGCCGCGTCTCCCTCGCCGTCGCCCTGCTCGGCACCCCCGAGCTCCTGGTCCTCGACGAACCCACCGTCGGACTCGACCCCGTCCTGCGCCGCGACCTGTGGAACCTCTTCCACCACCTCGCCGCCACCCGCGGCGCCACGCTCCTGGTCTCCTCCCACGTCATGGACGAGGCCGAGCGCTGCCACGACCTGCTCCTCATGCGCGAAGGCCGCATCCTCGCCCAAGGCACCCCCGACGCCCTGCGCACCCGCACCCACTCCGCCACCGTCGAGGAGGGCTTCCTCCGCCTCGTCGACGAGGCCGACACCCTCGCCGCCCAGGAGCAGACCCGATGAACGCCGCCCGCACCGCCGCCACCGCCGCCCGCGTCCTGCGCCAGCTCCGCCACGACCCGCGCTCCATCGCCCTGATGGTCCTAGTGCCCGTCCTGATGCTCACCCTGCTGCGCTTCGTCTTCGACGGCAGCCCCCGCACCTTCGACACCATCGGCGCGTCACTCCTCGGGATCTTCCCCCTCATCACCATGTTCCTGGTGACCTCCATCGCCACCCTGCGCGAACGCACCTCCGGAACCCTCGAACGCCTCCTCGCCATGCCGCTCGGCAAGGGCGACCTCATCGCCGGCTACGCCCTCGCCTTCGGCGCCGTCGCCGTCGTCCAGTCCCTCCTCGCCACCGGCCTTGCCCTCTGGGCCCTCGGTCTCGACGTCGTCGGCTCCCCCTGGCTGCTGCTGCTCGTCGCCCTCCTCGACGCCCTCCTCGGCACCGCCCTCGGCCTCTTCGTCTCCGCCTTCGCGGCCTCCGAATTCCAGGCCGTCCAGTTCATGCCGGCGGTGATCTTCCCCCAGCTGCTCCTCTGCGGACTCTTCGCCGCCCGCAGCACCATGCACCCCGTCCTCGAAGGCATCTCCGACGCCCTGCCCATGTCCTATGCCGTCGACGGCATGACCCAGGTCCTCACCCACACCGACATGACCACCGACTTCGTACGCGACGTCGTGATCGTCGCCGCCTGCGCCGTCCTCGTACTCGCCCTCGGCGCGGCCACCCTCCGCCGCCGCACCCCCTGACCGCACTGCGGACAGCGCGGCCCCACCCACCCCCCGGGTGCAAGGATGAGGACACGTACGCGTACGCCTGCGCAGCCCAGGCGGAAGAACAGTTCGGCGAGGTGAATCGGGCATGACCCAGACAGTCGCAGTCCTCGGTACCGGCAAGATCGGCGAGGCTCTGCTCAGCGGAATGATCCGCGGCGGCTGGCCCGCCTCCAAGCTCCTCGTCACCGCACGCCGCAGCGACCGGGCCGAGGAACTCCGCACCCGCTACGGCGTCGAGTCCGTCTCCAACGCCGAGGCCGCCAAGCGCGCCGACACCCTCATCCTGACCGTCAAGCCCCAGGACATGGCCAAGCTCCTCGACGAGCTCGCCCCGCACGTCCCCGCGGGCCGGCTGGTCATCAGCGGCGCCGCCGGCATCCCGACCTCCTTCTTCGAGGAGCGCCTCAGCCCCGGCACCCCCGTCGTGCGCGTCATGACGAACACCCCCGCCCTCGTCGACGAGGCCATGTCCGTCATCTCCGCCGGCAGTCACGCCACCGCCGAGCACCTCGCCCACACCGAGGAGATCTTCGGCGGCGTCGGCAAGACCCTGCGCGTCCCGGAGTCCCAGCAGGACGCGGCCACCGCCCTCTCCGGCTCCGGACCCGCGTACTTCTACTTCCTCGTCGAGGCCATGACCGACGCCGGCATCCTCCTCGGCCTCCCGCGCGCCCAGGCCCACGACCTCATCGTCCAGGCCGCCATCGGCGCCGCCGTGATGCTCCGCGACAGCGGCGAACACCCCGTCAAGCTCCGCGAGGCCGTCACCTCCCCGGCCGGCACGACCATCAACGCGATCGTCGAGCTGGAGCGGCACGGCGTACGCGCCGCCCTGATCGCCGCACTCGAAGCCGCCCGCGACCGCAGCCGCGAGCTCGCCTCCGGCAACAGCTGAACCTCGGGCACTGCGGGGCCTCCGCGTCGCGGGGGCCCCGCACCCCACACCCGCTGCCCGGCCTACGGCCGCAGCAGCCCGATCGCCTCGTACGCCCGGTCCACCACGGGCCGCGCCAGCTCCCTGGCCCGCCCCGCGCCCTCCCGCAGCACTTCGTCCACCTGCGCCGGATCGGCCGCCAGCTCCGCGTGCCGCTCCCGCAACGGCCGCAGCAGCTCGATCACGGCGTCGGCCACGTCCCGCTTCAGTGCCCCGTACCCGCCGTACCCGTCGGCGAGCGCGGCCGGATCGCCGCCGGTGCACGCCGCCAGGATGTCCAGCAGGTTCGCCACGCCCGGCCGCGCCTGCCGGTCGTACACCACCGCACCGTCCCCGCTGTCGGTCACAGCCCGCATCACCTTCTTGCGCACCACCCCGGGCTCGTCGAGCAGATAGACGATCCCCGATCCGTTCGCGTGGGACTTGCCCATCTTCGACGCCGGATCCTGCAGGTCCATGACCCGTGCGGCCACCGCCGGATGGGTGGCCTTCGGCACGATGAAGGTGTGCCCGTAGCGCTGGTTGAAACGCGCCGCCAGATCCCGGGTCAGCTCGACGTGCTGGCGCTGGTCCTCCCCGACGGGGACCTCTCCGGCCCCGTAGGCCAGGATGTCCGCGGCCATCAGCACCGGATAGGTGAGCAGGGACAGCCGTACGCCGTCGCCGGAGGCCTGCGCCCTCGCCGCCTTCTCTCGGTACTGGATCATCCGCCGCAGCTCCCCGTCGGTCGCCGTGCACTCCAGCAGATAGGCCAGCCGGGTGTGCTCGTCGACATGGCTCTGCACGAACAGGGTGCACCGCCGGGGCTCCAGCCCTGCCGCGATCAGCAGCGTCGCGGCCTGCCGACTGAGCCTGCGCACGCGCGCCGGCTCGTGCTCGACGGTCAGCGCGTGCAGGTCGACGACACAGAACAGCGCATCGTCCGGCTCCCGGTCAGCCGCGACCCACTGGCGCACGGCACCCAGGTAGTTCCCCAGGGTCATGTGGCCGGTCGGCTTGATCCCGCTGAAGATCCTCGTCATGTCCTGCTCTCCCTCTGACTGCGTGAGTGGTGACGGGCCACCGCGCCGGGCGACCGAGTCACTCCCGGGAGGGAGCAAACAGAAACGGCCGCCGAGGCGGCGGCCGTGAGCGCATGCGTGCTCGCGTGGAAGGTCGGCCGCCGTCAGGCGGCCCACCAGCGAAGGCTGGGTGTGGGTGCATGCGTAGTCATGCCGGCCAGCGTAGACCGGCGGAAACGAGGACGCCGCGAGTTTTGCCCACCTGCGTGGCGACGGTCGGCGGGGGTTGACACGGATGTGCCCGGTCCGTAAGGTTCTTCGAGTTGTCCGACGTGAGCGCTGACTCCGGTCGGTCCCCGGACAGCCATTCCGCACTACACATTCGAACGAACGACGCACCTCGTCGTCTCGTTTTCATGCGTATTTGCGAATGAGGAATCCGCGTCCGAGGACGCCGCCCCCGATTGGCTTCGGAGGTGGGGAATCCGCTACTGTCTCACTCGCCGCAAGGGCCCAACCGCCCACGTGGTGAAACCCGCTGACTGGGAATCAGGCCCGAAAGGATCTGATAGAGTCGGAACCGCCGGAAAGGGAAACGCGAAAGCGAAAACCTGGAAAGCGCCGAGGAAATCAGACACGAAAGAGTCTGATAGAGTCGGAAACGCAAGACAGCAGAACGAAAGCCCGGAGGAAAGCCGCAGCGAGTGTCGCTGGGGTGAGTACAAAGGAAGCGTCCGTTCCTTGAGAACTCAACAGCGTGCCAAAAATCAACGCCAGAAGTTGATACCCCGTC
>NZ_JBHYMC010000051.1:0-51648 GCF_042742535.1 Streptomyces sp. NPDC058880 | reverse complement strand
ACTCACCCCAGTGGCCACCGCCCGCTCTGGGCGGACCCTCGGCGGTCTCCTCCGCCGCATTCAGCGGCCCCCGCCCATGACCCGGGTGAACTCCTCCGGGTCGGCGTCGAAGCCCTCCAGCCGTAGGGCGAAGGACCAGGCACCCGAGGCGTCGCGGGTGAACTCGGCGACGGTGGCGGCGGTGGCGGCGGGCACCGCCGCGAAGTCACCCTGGACGAGGTCGGTGTGGCCCTCGCGGATCCGGAACCCGGTGCCCGCGACATCGGCGAAGGTCTTCGCCCGGCCCGCGCCACCGCCCGCTCCGGCCCGGGTGTCCTGGATGACCACGCCGATCACCACGCGGCCCTTGTCCGGCGCCATCCTGTGCAGTTCGACGGTCATCACCTCGTCGAAGCCGAAGCCCTGGCCGGTGTGGCTGTCCCGGTTGAGGGTGATGGTTCCGTCCGGCGACCGGCTGCCGAAGTGCACGAGTTGGACGGGCGCCCCGTGCGGATCGGCCGCCGGGTAGACCGCGGCGACGATGTCCAGGTCGTTCGCCGGAGTGCCGGCGGGGCTGGGGTCCCACCGCAGCGCGACCTCCACCTTGGCCAGTCCTTTGCGTACACCGGTCACCGAACTCCCCCTTCGTCTGCTGGCATTGCCCTGGCATGATCCCACGGGCGCCGCACCCCGGCCCGAACGGCCGTACCTTCCCGGCCAGTCGGGCCGGCCGGAACGACCGCCGGGCCGCCCTCCACCGCCTGCTACCAGTCGCCGTCCTGTACGGGGCTGCCCGGCCTCGGGGCGTTGCCGAGCGGCTTGACCTGGCCGGGAGCGGGCTCGGCCCACGGGGTGTGATCGTCGCCGAGCCACTCCCCCACCGGCTTGACCCCACCGAGCACATCGGTCGGCGCCAGATCGGCGGCCGAGTCGTCGTAGTAGTCGAACCACGGCAGCCCGGCCCGGGTATAGGCGGCGCGGTCGACCGGCGAGGGCGGGGGATCCTCGCCCGTGATGCGGCGCCACGCGGGCGGGGTCACCAGGTGCACGAAGACCCGCGCGGACGGCTCCCCGGCCCAGTCGGACAGCGGGCGCTCGTCCCGGTAGACCTCCTGGCGCATGCTGCCGCCGACGCCGAGCCCCATCGCGGGGGCCGCGGGCGCACCCGGCCTGCCGCCCGGACCGGCACCCCGGGGCGCCCCCGGCCCGGCCGGGGCGGGCGGCGCCGCCATCGGCGCGGGGACCGGTCCGCCGAAGCCGCCGCCCGTCGGCGCCGGGCCGGGCGGAGCCCCGTAGAGCCCCCCGCCCTGGGCCGGCGCAGGGGGAGGTACCGGTCGCGCGGCTTCGGCCCGGCGCCACCGCGCCAGCGCCTCGGGGCCCAGCGGGAACACCTGGAGCTGCACGCCGCCGGTGGTCTCCTCACCGGTGACCTGCCCCTCGACCGTGGCACCGAGCCCCAGCGGCACGGCGACGAACTGGCGCACCGTGCCGTCCCCCGAGTTGATCCCGTCCAGCCAGGGCTGCCGGGGCAGCACCGTGTAGTTCTGCGGGGTCCGCGCCAGGCGGCCGCTCCACCGCTCGCCGGAGACGGCGCACACCTTGCCGACGCCGACCTGGAGCGCCGCGGGCGTCCGGGTCCCCCCGAAGCTCAGCCACATGGCCTCGCGCAGGTACACGGGCAGCATCACGCCGCCCTTCGCCAGCCATTCCGACGGGACCGTGTCGGGGTGGTCCTCGACCCTGCGCAGCGGGAATTCACCCAGTCCCGGCGGCAGCGCATGCGTTCCGCTTTCGGGCAGGCGCAGCGTCCGTATGAACCGGATCTGCACTCCTTCTCCCATAAGCAGCGCATTTCCGTCCACCCGTACCGAACCTGTTCCCACACTCGCCCCTTTCTGCTGGTCAGAGCCGGTTTTACCGAAGCAATGACGGTCAAGCCGGATCGTTATCCTCAAGTTTTGCTCAAATGTAGTGACGCTGCGGCCGCCCGCTTCCTAGCTTCCTCGTACACGTGTCCCGACGTGTCGTACGTTCCCGCGGTTCCACACGCCCGGCGATCCCGGTGACGCGTCCCGCGTTCCCCCCAGGAAAGAGTGCAAGCATGAAGGTTCCCCAGGCCGGCGCGGTCGCCGCAGTGATCGCCCTCGCCCTGACCGCATCCGGGTGCGGTGGTGGAGACGAGGACCAGGGGATCCTTCCCATCGGCATCAAGTTCGACCAGCCGGGCATTGGCATGCGCGAGACCGGTGGCACATTCACCGGGTTCGACGTGGATGTCGCCACCTACGTGGCCAAGGAGCTCGGCTACAAGCCGGAGCAGATCGAGTTCAAGCAGGTCCTGAGCAACGACCGTGAGCTGCTGCTCCAGTACAACGAGGTCGAGTTCGTCGTCGCGAGCTATTCGATCAACGAGAAGCGCAAGGAGAAGGTCGATTTCGCGGGCCCGTACTTCGTGGCCCACCAGGACCTGCTAACCCGCGCCGACGACACCTCGATCACCAAAGCCGAGGACCTCAACTCCAAGACGATGTGCTCGGTGACCGGTTCGACCTCCGCCGAGAACCTCAAGAAGAACCTCGCCCCGAAGGCGTCCCTGCTGGAGCTCGGCGGCTACTCGGACTGCGTCGTCGCCCTGCAGGAGGGCCGCGTCGACGCCATGACCACGGACAACGCGATCCTGGCCGGATACGCCGCCCGCAAGGGCAACGAGGGCAAGTTCAAGCTGACGGGCCAGAGCCTCAGCAACGAGAACTACGGCATCGGTGTCAAGAAGGGCGAGAAGGAGCTTCAGCGCAAGATCAACGATGCTCTGAAGAAGATGGTCCAGGACGGCTCCTGGGAAGCGGCCGTGAAGAAGAACTTCGGCGCGAACTACAAGTACGAGCCGGCTCCGGCGATCACCACCGGCTGACGCCCGACGCACGGGTGGCCGTGACCCCTCCGGCAAGGGGTCACGGCCACCCGTGCGTCCCGGCCCCGCGTCAGGCCACCGGGGCCTTGCCGCGCAGCACGGTCAGGAACTCCCTCATCCAGCGCGAGTGGTCGGGCCACGCTCTGGCCGAGACCAGGGTGCCGTCGACCACCGTCTCGGAATCCTCGAACCGGGCCCCGGCGGCCTCCATGTCCAGTTCCAGCGCGGGATACGCGGTCACCCGGCGGCCGGCCAGCCCCCCGGCCGCGGCGGTGATGAGCGGGCCGTGGCAGATCTGCGCGATCGGCTTGTCTGCCTCCGTGAAGGCGGCCAGGATGCGCCGCAGCTCGGGATCGTTGCGCAGGTACTCGGGCGCCCGGCCGCCCGGCACGACCAGGGCCGCGTAGTCCTCCGTCACCACGTCCGCGAAGGCCAGGTCGGCCGGCCAGGTGTAGCCGGGCTTCTCGGTGTAGGTGTCGTAACCGTCCTCGAAGTCGTGTACCACGAAGCGCAGTTGCTTCGCACGCGGCGCCGCGATGTGCACCTCGTACCCCTCCTCGCGCAGACGCTGGTAGGGATACAGCACCTCCAGCGACTCGGCCGCGTCGCCGGTCACGATGAGGATCTTCACTGCCATGGGCTGCTCCAGGTAGGGCTGTGGGCGGTCGGGGCGGCCCCGCCGGGGCCACCGCTACCCTGCCCGCGGCCCTCGGGGCGCACACCCCCGGCTTCCACGTTCCCGACACATGCTTTTTGCCTGATGGGCACATGACAATGCGATGCTCCTGTCGCCACCCGATCCCCCGCCGAATCCCCGGGCGGGGACGGTGCGTACGGAGAGGTACCCCCCACCGAATGAGAATCTCGCGCCTGACCCCCTGGGCTGCCGGCCTCGCCGCCGTGGCCCTGGTCGCCGTACCGGCGGCTGCGTCCGCCGGCCAGCAGGTCGCGGCGGCGCCCCCGGCCCCCGGGACCGCCCCCGCAGCGGCCGTCGCGTACGACGCGTACTACGCGCCCGCCGAAGGCAAGACCGGTGCCGCGCTCAAGGCGGCCCTGCATGACATCGTCAAGACGCAGTCCAGGATCTCCTACGACGGGGTGTGGAACGCCCTGAAGGCGACCGACGAAGACCCGGCGAACCCGAACAATGTCATCCTGCTCTACTCCGGCCGCTCGCAGTCGAAGTCGTCGAACGGCGGTGGCGCCAACGACTGGAACCGCGAGCACGTCTGGGCCAAGAGCCACGGCGGCTTCGGCACGGCCACCGGCCCGGGCACCGACCTGCACCACCTGCGCCCCGAGGACGTCAGCGTCAACAGCACCCGCGGGAACAAGGACTTCGACATGGGCGGCAGCCCGGTCAGCGAGGCCCCGGGCAGCCTGACCGACGCCGACTCCTTCGAGCCTCGGGACGCGGTCAAGGGCGACGTGGCCCGCATGCTGCTCTACATGGCCGTCCGTTACGACGGCGGCGACGGCTTCGCGGACCTGGAGATGAACGACAGGGTCAACAACGGCTCCGCCCCGCTCTTCGGCCGGATCAGCCTGCTGAAGCAGTGGAACCGGATGGACCCGCCGGACGCCTTCGAGCAGCGTCGCAACCAGCTCATATTCGACGTGTACCAGCACAACCGCAACCCGTTCATCGATCACCCGGAGTGGGTCGAATCCATCTGGTGACGTCGGACCGCGACCGCGGCGGCCTCCGGGGGTTGACGTGCGTCAGGCCGGGTATGCGCAGGCCAGAGGCTGCGGACCGCGCCCGACGGCGGCAGCCCACGGAGGTACGTCGTGATGGACGGAGCCGGCCTCTCCGATCGCGAGCAGCGCGCCCTCTCCGCGATCGAGGCAGAACTGCGGGGCGACCGGGCCCTCGACCGGATGCTGCGGTCGGGGCGCCGGCGGCGCCGTGCCGCCTGGGGGGCTCTGTGGGGCGCGGCGACCGCGGCGCTGTTCGTCGCCGCTTCGGTCACCGTGTCCGAGCCGCTGCTGTGGGGCTGCGCCGCAGCCTGGACCCTGACCGTCGTCACGGCCCTGCCCGCGGCCGTCGAATGGGCCGGCCGCCGCAGACGGGTCGGCGGGCACCCGGAGGGATGACCTGCCGCGGGCCGGCAGGCGCACCGGGCGGGGGACGGTCAGGCGGTCAGACCCGGCCGGCCAGGGCCTGGAACTCGGGCCAGGACAGCGTGGGCGTGCGCGCGTCCCACACCTTCTGGGACAGCGCGGCCAGCGGCATCCGGATGCCCGCCGCCACCTGGTCCTGGGTCTGCGCGCCGGACAGGTCGGCCCAGACGGCGAGGCGCCCGCCGAGTATCTGGCCGTCGTAAGAGGTCGGCACCGGTGCGGTGCCGCGCAGGACCAGAGGGGTCCACTGCTCGTAGATGCGCCGGCCGGTGGGGTAGGTGAACTGGTTCGGCTCGCCCAGCACGTAGTACAGGTACTCGTCGTTGAGGTTCACGAGCTTGCGGCCCTCGCGCAGGTACTCCAGCGGCGGTCGTGCTCCGATCTCCTTGCCGGTCCAGTACTCGACCTGGATGTCCTCGGCGGCACTGGTGACCCCGCCGGCGAAGAAGCCGTCGTTCCACGCCTTGAGGGCCTTGCCCGAGGGGCGGACCACGTCGGCCCGGTCGTTCAGCCATCCCGTGGCCAGGTCCTGCACGCGTGCCGAGGGCCCGTAGCGCTGCTGCGCCGCGCGGGCGAGCTGGGGGAAGGAGGCCTGCGGGTCGCGGACGACGAGCGCCTGGTACTCGTCGGCGCCCAGGTGCCAAGCCCCGCCGGGGAAGAGCGGCCGGTACTCGCGCAGCAGGTCGTCGACAAGTGCGGCCGCGGCCGGGTTCGATATGTCCACCGCTCCCTTGACCGCCCGGCCGTTCACGTCGCGCAGCTGCAGATCCGGGTGGGCGCGCAGCACGGCGCCGAGGTGTCCGGGCGAGTCGATCTCAGGGACCACGGTGATGTGCAGTCGGGAGGCGAGCGCCGTGATGTCGCGTACCTGCGCCTTGGTCAGGTGCGGGGTGGAAACGATCTCGGGGTGGCTGTCGGACTGGATCCGGAAGGCCTGGTCGTCGGAGAAGTGCAGCCCGAGCTGGTTGAGTTTGAGGTCGGCCATCTCGCGCAGGCGGCCCTTGATCCACTCGGGCGTGAAGTGCTTGCGCGCTATGTCGAGGTTGAGGCCGCGCTGGGGCTTGGCCGGCGCGTCGCGCACGGTGCCCTCGGGGGCCGAGCCGGAGGCGCGCACGGCCTGCTTGAGGGTACGGGTGCCGTAGAAGACGCCGGCCTCGTCCGGGCCGCTGATGCGCACGCGGCCGTCCTTGACGGTGAGGGTGTAGGACTCGGGCCCGCCCGCACCCTCCACGGCGAGCTCCACGTCTCCGGAACGGGGGGCCGCCGACGCGCCGTAGGTGATGCCCAGTTCCCCGGCGAGCAGTCGTGCCTCGTCGGAGAGCGCGGCCGTGTCGTCCTGTGCGACGACCACACGGGCCTCGGGGGCGGGCTTCCATCCGGGGCCGCGGGCCGGCTCGTGGTCGCGTACGGCCGGGATGGTGCGCGGGGCGGTGGAGAGGGCGTAGCTGGGCGACGGGGGCGGTGGCGGGGTGGGGGCGCCGGCCGGGGTGGTGGTGCCGGCGGGGCCCGGGGTGGTGGTGCCGGGGGTCGCCGGGCCGGGGGCCCGCGCCGCGTCGGAGGCGGCCGTGCACCCGGGCAGGGCAAGGGCGACGACCGCGGCGACAGCTGCCGTCGCGATGACGTGGACCCTTCTGCGCTTCATTGGTTTCCGCATCGTGCACCAGTGTCCCCCCGTACCAACGTGGCACGCGGAGCACGGGCGCGCGACCCGGCCTGGGCCCGGACCCGGTGCCGCGCGCCGCGCCTCTCAGCACCGTCTCCGGCGGCCCCGCGGAGTCGGGTGACACCCGCGGGGCACGCCTTCGGCCGGGGGCGGCCGTCACTGCCGGGCGGGATCGGCGGCGATCGTCGCGCGGCTTTCGGCGGCGGCCACCACCCGGCTGGCGGGAGCGGTGCGCGCGGCCGTACGGCGTTCCAGCGCGCCCGAGACCAGGGCGAGCAGCAGGGCCGAGGCGGCGAGCGCGGCACCGACCCAGTTCGGGGCGGTCCAGCCGAGGCCGGCGGCGATGACGAGCCCGCCGAGCCAGGCGGCGAGGGCGTTGCCGAGGTTGAAGGCACCGATGTTGACGGCGGAGGCGAGGGTGGGGGCGGCGGCGGCCTGGTCGAGGACGCGCTTCTGCAGTGGGGGCACGGTCGCGAAACCGAGGGCGCCGATCAGCGCGAGGGTGATGGCGGCTCCGGTCTTGCTGTGGGCGGTCAGGGTGAAGACGGCGAGGGTAACGGCGAGGGCGGCCAGGGTCGCGTAGAGCAGGGGCATGAGCGCGCGGTCGGCGTAGCGGCCGCCGACGAGGTTGCCGACGACCATGCCGAGGCCGAAGAGGACCAGGAGCCAGGTGACGGAGGAGTCCGCGAACCCGGCGACGCCCGTCATCATCGGCGTGATGTAGGTGATCGCCGCGAAGACGCCGCCGAAGCCGAGGACCGTCATGGCCATCGCGAGCAGCACCTGGACGTTGCGGAAGGCGGCGAGTTCGCTGCGGATGCGCACCTCGCCCCCGGGCCGGGGCAGCTCCGGCACGAGGCGGGCGATGCCGAGCAGTCCGGCGACGCCGAGCGCGGCGACGATCAGGAAGGTGACACGCCAGCCGAGGGTCTGCCCGACGAGGGTGCCGAGGGGAACTCCGACCACGTTGGCCACGGTCAGACCGGTGAACATCATGGCGATCGCGCCGGCCTTCTTCGCCGGGGCGACGAGCTCGGCGGCGACGACCGCGCCGATGCCGAAGAAGGCGCCGTGGGCGAGCGACGCGATCACGCGGCCGGTGAGCATGGCCCCGAAGGCGGGGGCGAGTGCGGAGAGCACGTTGCCCACGACGAAGAGGGCCATGAGCAGCATCAGCATGCGCTTGCGGGGGATGCGGGTGCCGAGCACGGTCATGAGGGGGGCACCGAGGACGACGCCGAGGGCGTAACCGGTGACCAGGAAGCCGGCCGTGGGGATCGAGACGCCGTAGTCCGCAGCGACCTCGGGGAGCAGGCCCATGATGACGAATTCGGTGGTGCCGATCCCGAAGGCCCCGACGGCGAGGGCGAGGAGCGCGAGAGGCATGGGGAGGTGCCCTTCAGGGAGGTGGTGGTGCCGGGTGCGGACGCGACCTGCGCGCAGGGATGCTTCCGACGCTTACATGCGCACACATTAATTGCAGACGCGGGATATATGCAAGCGCGGGCTATTGCGCAGATGGCATATCCTGGGGGCACGCGGCCCGCACGCTCGCCCCACACGCCCCGCGCGCCCCGCACGCCCCGACGCTTCGATGGAGGAGCCCATGACGGCCACGGACAGCACGCCGACCGCCCTCTCCCAGGGCTGGTGCGCCCTCTCGCTCCTGCACGGCCGGATCGAGGCGCACATCGAGCGCGCCCTCCAGGCCGGCCACGGACTCAGCGTGCGCGAGTATTCGCTGCTCGACGTCCTCAGCCGCCAGCACGACGGACCGGGCGGGCACCTGCGGATGCACCAGGTCGCCGACTCGGTGGTGCTCAGCCAGAGCGCGACGACCCGGCTGGTCAGCAGGCTGGAGGACCGCGGCCTGCTGAACCGCTACATCTGCGACACCGACCGGCGCGGCATCTACACCGACGTCAGCGGATCCGGCCTGGCCCTGCTGGCCGCCGCCCGCCCCACGAACGACGCCGCCCTGCGCGAAGCCCTCGACGAAGCCGCTGGCCATCCGGAGCTGGCGCCCCTGGTGGCGGCCGTGGAGAACCCCCGCAGGCCGTAGGGCCTACCGGCGCGGAACGGGCGGGGACGAGGTGGCGGCCGCGCCCGGCGCCGGAGACGCGCCGCGCGACGGCGGCACCGCCCCGGACGGCCCCGGGGAGGCCCGTACCGTCGGGCCGAGCGACCGGTCGGGCGTCGGGACGCCGGACGGTGCCGCCGACGCGTCCCCGCCCGAGGGCCGGCCCGGTCTGCTCGGCGAGGGCGACGGCGGTCCGCCGGAGGACGGGCCCGGAGTCGTCAGGCGCGGCGGGGTCGCGGGCAGCTGCGGACCGGGCTCGGCGTCCGGGACGAACAGCAGGTACCCGACACCGGCGACCGCGGCCGCGGCCGCCGTGAGAGCCGCGAGCGGCACGGCGAACCGCCGCAGCCGCTCCGCCGGCCGTCGTCCGGCGCGCGCTCCCGGCGGGCTCGCGGTGCGCAGGCGGCGGGCATCGACGCCGTCCGCACGCGCGGACAGCGCCTGGCGCAGCCGGCGCTCCACCGGGCGCTCGCCCTGATGCGGGCCGAGGTGTTCGCCGTCGGGCGTCATATCCGTCCCTCCAGGTTCCGTTCCAGCGCGTCCAGGCCGCGGCTCGCGCTGGACTTCACCGCTCCCCGGCTGATCCCCAGGGTGGTCGCGATCTCCGCCTCGCTGAGGTCGGCCCAGTACCGCAGCACGAGGACCTGTCGGCGCCGGGGCGTGAGCCGGGCCAGCGCCGCGAGCACTTCGCGGTGTGCTTCGTCCAGCACCACATGGTCCTCGGCGGACGGCAGGTCGGCCGCCGGAGGCGGGGTCCAGGCCCGTGCGGTGCGCCTGCGCCGCAGGACGGAGCGCGCGGTGTTGACGACCGCGGTGCGCAGGTAGCCGAGGGCGTTGTCGACCTCGGCCACCTGTTCACCGTGACGGCGGTACAGGGCGGTGAAGGCGTCCTGTACCACGTCCTCGGCGGTGGCCAGGTCGTCGACGAGCAGCACCGCCAGCCGGACCATGCCCAGCCGGTGCGCGTGGTAGAGCTCGGTGACCGTGGGCGGTCCCGGGTCCCCGTCGCCGGTGTGGTCGTGGGCGTGGGCGTGGGACGGGCCGTACGCGGAACCGTACGCCGGAGCGTGCGGCCCGGCGAAGATCCGCGGGGTGGTGGCGCGCTCGTGGCGCAGCAACGACCACAGGCCCCGCCACGCCCGGCCGAAACCGGGCGCGAGGGGGCCGACGGGTGGTGCGAGGTGGAGCACGGGATTCCTCAGCTGTTCGCGCGGCGCCGCACGGCGTAGAGGGCTCCGGCGCCCGCAAGGACCAGACCGGCCGCTCCCGCCCCCATCGCGACGGTCGTCGCCGAGGAGCCAGTATGCGCGAGCTCGGCCCTCGTGCCCGCCTCGGGTGACGCGGCGGGCGACGAGGGAGAGGCACCGGGGCCGGAGTCGCCGCCCGCGCTGCTCGGAGAGGCGCCGGGGGCGGCTCCGGGGGAAGCACTGCTCGCGCCGCGGCCGGTGATCGAGGGGGAGCTGACCGAGGGGACGGGCCTGGGGGCGACCTCTCCGGGCGAGGCGTCGGCCGGGACGCTGACCGACGGGGAGGGCGCGGCCGGGCCGGCGCTCGCGCCGTACGCCGGTCCGGCCAGGACGACGGCCGCCCCCGCGGCGGCTGCGGCGACGGCCGTGCGGCGCACGGCCAGGGGGACACGCTTGAGGTTCTTCACGGTGGGTCTCCACGGTCGGTTCCGGGGTGAAGGGGCGCGGACTGCGCCCCTTCACCCCGCACGACGCGCGACCCTCCAGGAGGTTGCCGCCACCGCGGAAATACTTTCGTCCGTCGTGCAGCTCCGTCTCCGGAGCGACCACCTGCTGGAGAAGGTCAGGTGGAGGCGGGGACGAGCACGACGGCCGTCCCGTAGGCGCAGACCTCGGTCCCTACGTCGGCGGCGTCGGTGACGTCGAAGCGCATCATCAGCACGGCGTTGGCGCCGCGCGCCTTCGCCTGCTCGACGAGCCGGTCCATGGCCTGGTTCCGGGTCTGGACCAGGGTCTTGGTCAGGCCCTTCAGCTCGCCGCCGATCATCGACTTCAGTCCGGCGCCGATCTGGCTGCCCAGGTGGCGGGAGCGCACCGTGAGGCCGAAGACCTCGCCGATGACCCGCTCGACCCGGTATCCGGGGACGTCATTGGTCGTCACGACGAGGACGCCGGTCTCGTGCGCGCCGGCTCCACCGCCGTAGTCGTCGATACCCATGCGTCCACTCTTGCGCCGCCCGCCCGCCGCCGCATCCGGGCAGCCCGTGATCGGGGCACGGGGGCGGCGAGCCCCGGCCCGCGGGCGACGACGGGCCTGACGCGGCCGGAAAGGGCGAGTCCGCTCATGCGGCCGGGGCCGTGCATCCGCACCGCGGTGCCCGGTACTCCAAAGGGCGGCCCCTGGTGGACACATTGGGCATATCGGGCTACAGGCCGGTGGGGCACCGGAGCCGCAGGGCCCGTCCTCGTCATAGTCGTCCCTGGCAGCCGCCTGCTGCCATCCCGCGCCGCACCACGCGGCCGGTCGGACGTCTTCACAGAGGAGTCGGCTCATGCTGATGCCCACCAGAACCATCCTCGCTCTCGCCACCGGAAGCCTGGTTCTCGGTCTGGTCGGAGTGGGCGCCGCCGTCGCGGACGAGGGCCCGCGGGAGATCATCGTCGGCGAGGTCCCCCCGTACGCGCAGCCGGGCGGGTACCCGTACGAGAGGTACGCGTACGGGAAGGTCGTCTCCAGGGGGCCGCTGAAGGTCCGCAGCAGGCCGACCACCGAGTCGCGGGCGATCGGCCACGTGCAGCCGAACAGCCGGGTCGAGATCGAGTGCAAGAAGTACGGCGAGAAGGTCGACGGGAACCGCATCTGGTACCGCCTGCACGTCGAGCGGGAGGACTGGGAGAACGGGTCCGGCCGTGAGGACCGCCAGGACCGTCAGGACCCCGACCGCGCGAAGGCCTACGAGAAGGAGCACTGGGTCTCCGCCCGCTACGTCAAGAACCTCTCCGAGGTGCGGTACTGCCGCTGACCCCCGGCGAGTCCAGCGGGCGTACGGTACGCGGTCCCACGCACCGCGCACCGTACGCCCCGACGCGTTCCCGCAGTTCGCGGTCGGCCGTGACCACGACCACCGGGCGGCCGTCGACCGCCCGGGCCGCGACCAGTTCCACGATCCGGTCGTCCGCGCTGCCGGGCGCCGTCTCGACCCGTACGCCGGGCACGGACGCTACGCCACCGGCAGCGCCCTCGACGACGAGGACGATCTCCTCGCCCTCGTCCCGGGCGGCCAGCCGGTCGCGCAGCCGCTCGGTCGCGCCGCGCCGGTCGCGCCACCAGCCGTCCGGCACCGAGCCGACCACGTTCGCGGCATCGACGATCAGCACGGTGCGCACACCCGGACTTCAGAAGTCGCCGTAGTTGACCTGCCAGGTGGGCAGGCCCATGCGGCGCCAGACGGCGACGACCCGGTCGCGGTCGTCGAGGGAGACCCGCACCGCGTAGCGGTGGCGCACGTGCGCGTCGAACAGCTCCGCCTTGACCACGTCGTCGCGGCGCGTGTCGCCGGCCGCGCGCATCCACAGCTCGTCGTAGGGCACCTCGTGCCGGCGCAGCCAGGACTCGGTCTGGGCCCGGTACTCCTCGCTGCGACCCGACAGCAGCACCACCGTGTCGCCGTCGGCGCGCCGGAAGGCGTCCAGCGCCTGCCGGACCGGCTCGTTGAGCAGGTCGAGCTCGCAGCGCGTGAAGTCGTACGGCCCCCGGTCGCCGGTCAGTGCGAGCGTGCCGTCGATGTCGCACATCACCGCCGCCGGCAGTGCAGGGTCGGCGACGTAGGGCGTCACGGGCGGCGCGGCCACCTCCCCCGAGCCGGCGTTCATCCACTCGCTCGTCAGGCGCCAGCCGCCCCGGCGGACGTTGCGGTGCTTCTCGGCCAGCACTCGGATGATCTCCTCACCGACCTGGCGCTCGCGGGCGGCGTCCCGACGCAGGCACTCCTCCAGCGACACGTCGGTGAAATCGTGCACGACGAAGGTCGCGCGGCCGCCGACGGCCGCCTTCAGCCGCTTCGGGATGTGCTTGGTCAGGTGGGTGTTGTCGACGACCACGTCGAACCCGTCGTCGACGGCCGCGCGGACGGCCGCGTCCTGGATCGCCAGGACCGTCTGCTCGTGGGCGAAACCGCGGCCGCGCCCAGGATCCGGCAGGTCGAGCATGGCCCGCAGGTCGTCGAGGTTGACCCGGCGCATGCGGCCGCCGGACTCGGCCTGCAGGGCGCGTGCGGCCGTCGTCTTGCCCGAGGCGGGCAGACCCGTCATGACGTGGACGACGGGAATGGGTGACTCGCCCTCGGCGGGCCGGTGGGGCAGGTCCGCAGCCGGCGCCGGGATCCCTGGCGCAGCCCGGGACACGCGGCCGGCCCCGCCCGACGTTCGCGCGGGAGCGGGCGCGGTCCGGTTGTCCTCGTCGGACACGCTCCTGTCCTCCTCGTCGGTGACGTACGGGTCGACGGCCTCCGGCCGGACCCGGCGCCAGGTCGTGAGTTCGGTCGACCGGCCGTCGAGCCGCATGAACATCGCGGGTCGAACGGCGCGGTCGGGCAGCTGCGCCACGGCCCGGGCGAAGGCTCCCCGGTCGGAGGCCAGGTGCACGAGGCCCGCGTAGGCCTCGTCGATCGCCCGCTCGTGGCGGGCGGCGGCCTCCTCCAGTCCGGCGATGACCTCGCGCACCCAGTGGTCGAACTCGTCGGGCACCTGCGCCAGCAGAGCATCGAGGGGCTTGCCGCCGGACGCCTCGATGTCGGAGACGGTGCAGTTCAGGCCCTGTGCGAGCTGCTGGGCGGGCAGGCCGGCGAAGCGCTGGATGCCGTGGCCGCGCCAGATGTCCCGCGCGGTCACGCCGGTGAGCACCCTGTGGAGCCGTACGTACTCGGACAGCTTGGCCTTGGCGCGCACGCCCGAGGCGAAGCGCAGCACGAAGCCCTCGGCGTCCATGCCGGTGGCGGATGAGCCGCCCGGCAGGGTGTTGGACTCGGTCAGCGCGAGCAGCTCGTCGAGCGGCATGGCGGGCCACACCGTGACGACGGAGCCGATCCCAGTCCACTGGGTGGCGGCCTCGGCGAGCGGCACCTCGGTGCCGCCGACGGTGAAGGCCGCAAGGAGGACGAGGTCGCGCCGGTCGCCGTAGTCCACGACGATGCGGTTCTGCGGGTACAGGATCTCCGCGAGATAGGTGGTGCCCGGCTTGAGGGCCGAGGTGTCCGCGCCGTCGAGCCGGCGCTGTGCCCAGGTGGCCTGGGCGCTGGTGAAGGACGCCTTGGAGGCGACGCGCCAGCTGCCCGCGTAGTGGAAGACGATCGCGAGGCTGCCGTCGACCTTGTCGTACACCTCGAACGGCTCGTCGGGCAAGGCCGGGGCGTACGGCCGGCCCGACGCGTGTTCTCCGACGTTGAAGAACTTCGGCAGCGGCAGCGCGACGATCGCACCGGTCTCGTCGTCGGCGACCAGGCCGCGGCAGCGCGTGGTGACCTCGTTCCAGACGCCCTCGTACTGGGCCGTCCGCGTGTACGTGTAGATGGACAGCGGCAGCTCTGGGTGCGATTTGCGGGTCACGTACCCGGCGTCGATCGAGTGTGCCAGCGCCTGGGCGGGCAGCAGGTCATGCAGAGTCAGGCTCTCCTGGCTCATGGGGTCCTCCCGGTTTGAGACGGCTCATTCTCGCCTGCGGGAGGTGATGCCCGGTACTCAATTATGCCTGGTCGGAGCGGCTCCAAGGCGGTTGATGTCCGCGGGCCGCAGGATGTGGCCGGGCACCTCGGTGCCGGGAGTGGCGACGGCGATCATGGCCCGGCCGAAGGCCTCGGAGGTGATGACGAGGTCCGGTGCGAACCGCTGCAGCAGCGGTACCAGCGGTGCGGTGACGGCGTGGAGGACACGGTGGAGCCGGGTCCGGGGCCTGGCGCCGCGCGCCGGCCGGACGATGCCGGGGCGGAACATGTAGGCGCGGAAGGGGAGTTCCAGCAGGTCGTTCTCGGTCCTGCCCTTGACGCGGGCCCACATGGAGCGGCCCCGGCCGGTGCTGTCCGTGCCCTCCCCGGAGACGTACGCGAAGGTCATGCCGGGGTTGGCTGCGGCGAGCGGCCGGGCGACCGCGAGCGTCAGGTCGTGGGTGACGCGCCGGTAGTCCTCCTCCTTCATGCCGACGGAGGAGACGCCCAGGCAGAAGAAGCAGGCGTCGAGGGCGGCCGGGTCGACTCCGGCGGCGGACAGGTCGGACGGGTCGTCCTGCACCCGCTCGCGCAGTTTGGGGTGGGTGACGCCGAGCGGGGAGCGACCGACGGACAGGACGCTGTCGACGGAGTCGTCACGCAGGCACTCGCGCAGGACGGCCCGGCCGAGCATCCCGGTCGCGCCGAAGAGGATGACGTTCACCTCAGGAAGCGTAGGCGTCGGCGGTCGGCGGCGCGCGGGGGCGGGGAGGGGGCCGGTCCCGCCGGGACGGGCGAGACGGTCGGGACCGGCTGGTGCGCGGATCGGCGGACGGGCGGACCTGATGCCCGGGATCGCCGCGATTCAGTGGGAGACGCAGAGCTCGTTGCCCTGGGGGTCGGCGAGGGTCGTCCACGTACTGGGGCCCTGGCGGCCCTCGTGGAGGAACTTCGCCCCCTTGGCGACGAGGCGCTCGACCAGTACCTTCGGGTCCTCGTCACCGGTGCGGACGTCGAAGTGCATCCGGTTCTTGACGGTCTTGGCCTCCGGGACGAGCTGGAAGAGGACGCGCGGGGCGCCTTCCAGTCCCCCGGGGTGGCGGATCGCCGCTCCCGCCTTCCAGACGAGCGTGCCGCGGTGGGTGGTGGTGTCGTCCTCGGTCGCGTGCCCCGCGGCGATCAGGCCGCGGATGAACTGCTCGTCGCTGGGCTCCACTTCCCAACCGAGGGCGTCGGCCCACCAGTCGGCGAGGGGGTGCGGATCGGGCGAGTCGATGGTCACCTGGAACGTGTACGCCATGCCGGGACCCTACTGACCGGGCGCGGGCCGCGCCACAGGAGGACCGCCGTCACCAGGGCCGGCGGCGCGCTCATTGCGGCGGGCGGGGGGCGACGAGCCGCGAGGAGACGAGCACGCCGACGATGGCCAGCCAGGCGGCCACGGCGATCCAGAGCAGAAACTCCCCCACCGGAACGAGCCAGGCGATGCCGGCCGGCTCCGCGACGGACAGGCACGCCGTGGCCGTCATTCCGAGGGGGAAGACGGTGGCCCAGCGCCGGATGTCGCCGCGCGTCCGGGGGTGGCGCAGTTCGGCGGTGAGCAGGACCGCGTACCAGACGAGGGACAGCGCGAGCGTCACGAGCGTGACGCCGCGCAGGGCCGTGTGCGCCGCGGCCGTCCACACGGGAGACGCGGTGAGCTTGGAGCCGGCCAGGGCGGAGAGGGAGAGCGCCCCGCCCGCCACCCAGTGGTCGCCCGCGCCGCCCGCCACCTCGCCCAGGTCGAACCTGAGGAGAGCAGCCGCGTAGAGCAGCAGCCCGAGGCAGAAGGCGGCCAGCGCGGCCCGGGCCAGCCAGTCCTGGTGGCACGCGGCGGCGAGCACGGCTGCCAGGAGGGCGAGCCCCTGCGTCGCCACGCAGCCGAGGAAGGCGCCTCCGGGCATGCGGCGGTGCCAGTGGCGTACGACGTTGACCAGCAGTCCCGGCCAGAGCACCGCCGCCAGCGCGAGCAGTGCCGCGGCCGTGGTCTGCCGGCCGAGGAGGGAGATCCGGGTGCCGATGACGGTGGTCGCGGCCACGGCCGTCAGGGCGGCCGGGGTGTCGGCCTCGGCGCGGAACCGCCCGCGATCGCCCACGAGCCGGGCCGTGAAGTCGAAGCCGAGGACGAGCCACAGGGCGACCGCGACGACGAGTGCGACCAGCGACGCCGCCTCGTGTCCCGTCATGTACAGCCCGACGGAGATGATGCCCGTTGCCATGACGGCGGCCCCCGCCGCCGGCGGAAGGCCGGTCCACCAGCCCGGGCCCGGAAGGATGCTCACGCTTCCAGCGGACCGCACGGTTCAGCGGGCCGCCAGCGGGCGGGGCCGACTGGCGGGCCGCCCCCGCGCGGCAAATCCGAGGGTACGTGTGCGGGGTGCACCTGACGGGACACGGCCGGGTCCCGGGCCCTGGACGGAGCGGGAGAGACAGCGGTCCGCCACGGGGGCGATGCGGACGGCCGAAGGGTCCCCTCGACGGCGCCCGCGCCGCCATCGAGGTGGCCGGAACTTGCGCTTGTCAGGCCTGTTAGGTCTACCTAACCTATGGCTCGCTCGCTCGCGCTCGCTCGAGCACGTTCGGCACGACTTCGGGATCCGTCCCCAACCGAAGGAGCCTCCCCCCATGAACGCACGTCTCGACCACGCCCAGCCCTACGCCATCGGCCTGTTCCGGATCGTCACGGGCCTGCTCTTCGCCTCGCACGGCGCCGCTTCCCTCTTCGGCGTGCTCGGCGGCGCCCATGGCGGCGGCACCGTCGCGGCGGGCACCTGGCCGGGCTGGTACGCGGCAGTCATCCAGCTGGTCGCCGGTGCCCTGGTCCTGCTGGGCCTGGGCACCCGCGCGGCCGCGTTCGCCGCCTCCGGCTCCATGGCGTACGCGTACTTCACGGTGCATCAGCCCGGTGCGCTCTGGCCGCTGCAGAACGGCGGCGAGGCCTCCGCGATGTTCTGCTGGGCCTTTCTGCTCCTTGTCTTCACCGGACCCGGCGCCCTCGCGCTGGGCTCCCTGTTCGCGTCGCGAACGACCGCCTCTTCAAGGCACCGCGACGACACCCGACCGGAAACCGTGGCCGCCTGAGGAATGGATTCGTCCGCAGATCAACGGCCGATAGCCTGTCGCACATGGACGAACTCAACGGGGTGGAGATCGTCGGCTTCGCGGACGCCGAAGCGTTCGAAAGCTGGCTTGCCGAGCACTACACACGCCAGGAAGGGGTGTGGGTCAAGCTCGCGAAGAAGAAGTCCGGGATCCCGTCGGTCACCGATGACGAGCTCGTCGACGTAGGGCTCTGCTACGGCTGGATCTCCGGGCAGCGACGCTCTCTCGACGACACGCACTACCTGCAGAAATACGTGCCGCGCCGGCCCAGGAGCCTGTGGTCGCAGGTGAACGTCGACAAGGTCGCGGCGCTGACCGCCACGGGCCGGATGCGGGAACCGGGGCTCGACGAGGTGCGCAGGGCACAGGCGGACGGTCGCTGGGTCGGCGCCTACGCCCCACAACGCACCGCGGGGGTGCCGGAGGACCTCGAAGCGGCACTCGCGGCGCGTCCCGAGGCCCGCGCGGCCTTCGACGCACTGGACCGGACCGGTCGCTACCTGGTCGCCCTGCCGCTGCTCCAGGCCCTCACGCCGGAGACCAGGAAGGCCCGGCTCGACCGGGCCGTGCGCCTGCTGGCCGGTGACCCTCCGCAATGAGGCGGTGAGATGTCGGGGCGGCGGCCAGGCTCTCCCTGCCCCCGGAGAAGGCATCGGGCCCGACCCCACCGCTCACGGGGAGGCCGGGCCCGGGGGCCCGGGGGCCCGGGGGCCCGGGAAGTCGGCCCTCGGCGGGTCAGGAATCCTGGTGGCGCGCCTGCTCCGCCCGCTCCGCGTTCCGCTCCTTGATCCGCACCGCTTCCTTGCGGACCTCTGCCTGGGTGGCGCGCTCCCGCAGGAGCCACTCGGGGGACTCCTGCTTCAGCGCTTCGATCTGCTCCGTGGTGAGGGGCTCGGTCACTCCGCCGCGGGCGAGGCCGGCGATGGAGACGCCCAGCTTGGAGGCGACGACCGGGCGGGGGTGCGGACCGTTGCGGCGCAGCTCCTGGAGCCACTGGGGCGGGTCGGCCTGGAGCGCGCTCAGTTCACTGCGCGAGACGACACCCTCCTGGAACTCTGCGGGGGTGGCCTGGAGGTACACGCCCAGCTTCTTCGCCGCGGTCGCGGGCTTCATCGTCTGGGTGTTCTGGTGCGACGTCATGAGGTCAAGGGTATCGAGCATGTGCACGGCTTCCGACCACGCCCGGTAACCTTGCGGGGTGACAGGCTCGGAAACACCCCCAGCGTTCCGGCTCGCTTATGTCCCCGGCGTGACCCCTGCCAAGTGGGTGCGGATCTGGAACGAGCGGCTGCCCGACGTACCCCTGACCCTCGCGCAGGTCTCCTCCGCCGAGGTGTTCGGCGTCCTGCGCGCCGGTGACGCCGACGCGGGCTTCGTCCGCCTCCCGGTCGACCGCACCGACCTCAGCGCGATCCCCCTCTACACCGAGACCACGGTGGTCGTCGTCCCCAAGGACCACCTCGTGGCGGCGGCCGAGGAGGTCACCACCGAGGACCTCGCCGACGAGGTCGTGTGGCAGCCGCTCGACGACACCCTGGACTGGGAGAAGCTTCCCGGCCAGCCCGCGATCGAGCGGCCCGCCACGACGGCGGACGCGATCGAGCTGGTGGCGGCGGGTGTGGGCGTGCTCGTCGTGCCCCAGTCCCTGGCCCGCCTGCACCACCGCAGGGACCTCACCTACCGGCCGGTCTCGGACGCACCCACGTCACGGGTGGCGCTGTCGTGGCCACAGGCGGAGCCCACCCCCGACCTGGTGGAGGAGTTCATCGGGATCGTCCGCGGACGGACGGTGAACAGCACGCGGGGCCGGCAGCAGGCGGCTCAGCAGCCCAAGGCCAAGGGCAAGCGGCCCGAGCGGGGCACGGGCAAGGCCGTCGGCCCCGGACCCCGGCGCGGGTCCGGGGCCGGGTCCGGCAAGCCCGCTTCGGGCAAGGCGGCCGGGAAGAACGCGCGCGGTGGCTCCGGCGGGGCCAAGGGAGGCAAGGGCGGCAAGCCCCGGCGGCGCCCCTAGGGCTCCGGCCCCCGGCATCCCGGACGGCGGGGACCGTGGAATGGTCCTCGAAGAACCGTCACCGGCAAGGATTTGCCAGAATCGGATCATGCTGACCATCGGGACGATCGTCATGGGCGCCGAGGACGTGCGGCGGGCCGCCGCATTCTGGTCCGGGGCGCTGGGCTACGTACCACGTGACGGCGCGGTGGACGACGGCTGGACCGTCCTGGAACCGGCCGACGGCGCCGGACCCGCACTGGCCCTCGGCCGCAGCATCACGCCGGTCCAGCGGCGCCCCCGCGTCCACCTCGACCTGTACGCGGCGGACGCGGCCGAACAGGCGGCGGAGGTGGCACGGCTGGTGTCGCTGGGAGCCCGGCACGTGGAGTGGGACTCCTACCCCGAGAACCCTGACTTCGTGGTCCTGGCGGACCCCGAGGGCAACCGCTTCTGCGTGATCGACGCGACCCACGGCTGACTCCCCCACCCCGTCTGCGAGAGACGGACGGGGCGTGAGGCCCTGCGGAGGGGACTGCGAGGCCTCGCCGCCGTGCCGTTCCTCACTGATGCGGATCGACTCGATGACGACGTCGTCGACCGGGCGGTCCCCTGCTCCGACGGCTGTGCCCGCGATGGAGTCCACGACCTTGCGTGGAAACGGCGGTCCCGCACGGGCGGCTCCGGCGCGCCCGCTCGGGCGGAAGGCGGCCGAAGGCTCACCCGGCCGGGGCCGGCATCCGTGCAACCGAAGATCCCGTCGGCGGGCTGCGGCCGGTGACGCGGGCAGAGCCACGCAGACAACGGCCCTTCCTGATCCCCCGCTTTCCCCTTCCTTAAGCGGAACCTAAGGCTCATCGAGACCGCCCCGAAGCGAACGAATGTCCGTTTCGGGGCGGCTAGCGTGCTGCCGCAACCCCAACTCCCCAGTAGCACAAAGGCAGGCACGCGATGGGCAGCACACTCGGTCACCGGCGCAGGACGAGTCGTACGGCGAGGGTCACGGGCGCGATCGTGGCAGCGGCGGTGATCGGCGGTGCGGCCTTCGCGCTCACCGGGACCGCACACGCCGGGTCCGTCGGGGCCGTCTACACGAAGTCCAGTTCCTGGAGCGGCGGTTACACCGGGCAGTACGTCATCACCAACAGCACCGGGCAGCCCCGGTCGGGCTGGACGCTGGAGTTCGACCTCCCGACGGGCACGAAGATCGACTCGCTCTGGAACGGCACCCACACCGTGGCCGGGCAGCGCGTCACCGTGAAGCCGGCAGGCTGGAACGGGGAGCTGGCAGCCGGCGCCTCCGTCACCGTCGGATTCGTCGCGAGCGGCCCCGGAGCCCCGGGCGACCCGACGGGCTGCCGTATCGACGGAGTGAAGTGCTCCGTCGACCAGAGCGCCACCGCCCAGCCGAGCGGGCGACCCACCACCCGGCCGACCGCCACCGCGGCTCCGACTGCGGCCCCGACCACCGCCCCGACCGCTTCGGCGACCTCCGCCCGGCCGACCCGCACCGCGTCGCCCTCCCCCACGGCGACCACCCCGGCACCGGTCGGCGGCGCGCGCTTCGCGCCGTACGTGGACACCTCGCTCTATCCCGCGTACGACCTGCTCGACACGGCGGCCAAGACCGGCGTGAAGGAGTTCCACCTGGCCTTCATCACCTCCGGCGGCGGCTGCGCACCGCTGTGGGGCGGCGTCACCGAACTCGCGAACGACCAGGTCGCCGCGCAGATCGGTGCGCTGCGCGCCCAGGGCGGTGACGTGCGGGTGTCCTTCGGTGGGGCTGCCGGACACGAACTCGCCCTGAACTGCGCCACGGTGGACGACCTCGCCGCCGCCTACGGGAAGGTCGTCGACCAGTACCGCCTCACCAAGGTCGACTTCGACATCGAGGGCGCGGCCCTGCCCGACACCGCTGCCAACGCGCGCCGCGCTCAGGCCATAGCCAAGCTCCAGAAGGCCCACCCGGGTCTGGACGTGGCCTTCACGCTGCCCGTGATGCCCGAAGGCCTGACCCAGCCGGGGGTGGCGCTGCTGGCCGACGCCCGCAAGAACGGCGTCCGCGTCGACGCCGTCAACATCATGGCGATGGACTACGGCCCCGCGTACAGCGGGGACATGGGGCAGTACGCGATCCAGGCCGCGACCGCCACCCAGGCCCAGATCAAGGGCGTGCTCGGACTCTCCGAGGCGGCGGCGTGGAAGGCCCTGGCCGTCACGCCGATGATCGGCGTCAACGACGTGGCCAGCGAGGTCTTCACGGTCTCGGACGCGACAGAGCTCGTGGAGTTCGCGGCGTCGAAGGGAGTCGGCAGGCTGGCCATGTGGTCCTCCACGCGGGACAAGCAGTGCGCGGCCGGAGCCGTCAGCCACGCGGACGCCACGTGCAGTTCGATCCTCCAGCAGCCCTTGGCCTTCACCAGGGCCTTCGCCGCCCTCAAGTAGCGCACGGCCCGGTCGGCTTCGGCCGGATCAGACCAGGATGCCCGCCCGGGTGGCAAAGTCGAGCGCCATGTCGACGCGCGGGGCGAGGCGGCCTTCGGTGCCGGGCGCGGTGAGCAGGGCCGTCGCCGCCTCGGCGTCGGCCCTGCCCTCGCGTACGAGCGCCGCGAACCGGTCGACGGCGTCGGCGAGGGCCCGCTCGTGCACGGAGGGGGCGTCGAAGGAGGAAGCCGTGAGGCCGAGGAACTCCTCGTGTGAGCCGGCCCAGGGCGCGGCTCCCTCCAGCCCGTCCTCGTGCAGCTCCCGCGGGTACGGGATGCGATGCCAGGCTCCGTTCTCCCACCAGTAGACGAAGCCGAACATGTTGCCGTCGGCGTCGTCCCGCAGGAGCTCCCAGGGCAGCCAGTCCGGCCCACCCGCCAGGAAGTCGATCTGCTCGCCGCCGATGTGGGTGGTGCTGCCGTCGGGGTCCTGACCGCAGAACACCGCGCGGTCTTCGTCGAACACGCTCAGCCGCCACCAGCCGTCGGCTCCGGTGGAGTGGCACCACAGGCCGTCCTCGTCGAGGGCGAACTCCGTGCCGGTGGAGGAGGCGACGTCGACCATCGCCATGATCGCGGCCCTGGTCCACAACTGCTGTGGGTGATCGAGGTCTTCGGGCCGGCTCGGCGTGTGCATGCTTGGTCTCCTCCAGGGTCTTGGACAAGCCTCGCACGGCATCGGCGCGACGCCTCACGAGGGTCCGCCCCGGCACGGACGAAGGCCCGTCCCGACCGGAGGTCCGGCCGGGACGGGCCCGGTGCTTCGGCCGTCAGGCGTTGATGCAGGTGTTACCGGCGGCCGGGTTGAGGGCGCCGATCAGGTTGATGCTGTTTCCGCACACGTTGATCGGAATGTGGATCGGGATCTGGACGACGTTGCCCGAGAGGACGCCCGGCGAGCCGACCGCGTAACCCTCCGCGACGGAGTCCGCCGAGGCCGAGGACGCACCGCCGATGACCGCCAGGCCCATCACCAGGGCGAGGCCCGCACTCTTCCAAACACGCGACACGTGGAATCTCCTTGTCGTGCAGGACGGTGCCGGAGCACCGCACGGCCCCGAGGGGGGCCGCCCCTCCTTCTTCGGCAGCAGACCGTCACCGCCCGAAGCCCGGACGGCCCCGTTCCCTCGAAGAGGTGCCCGCACGACCTCCGTTTGGTGGTATCCAGGGTGACGGCCCACGGCAGAGCCGGGCTCGAATTCTCTGTTCGAACACACCAGTTCGGATTCCTGCAGCACGACGCGGAAAGCCCCAGCCAGCCTCGAAGAAACGAACCGGGCTTCCAGGGCAGCGACTTCACGGAACCGGCGGGCGGCGGAGCAGCCCGGGGCGATCTGCCACGACGCCGGGGCAGGGCCCGGCGCCGGCACCCGGCCGATCCCCCGCCGGGTGCACCGGGGGCCGCCGCGCGGGAGCGGCCTCGCCCTTGCGCAGGGCGGCGCCCGGCCCGTGTCGAACCGGACCGGGTGCACGCCCGACCACCCATGTCACACGGGCTTTTGCGACCAACTCGTGCACAGGGACCAGATGATGAACACGTCGATCGCGATGATGATGATCGACCACCACGGCTGGTACGGCAGCCACAGGAAGTTGGCGATGATGCTGAGTCCGGCGAGCACGATGCCTGCGCCCCTGGCCACGTTGGAGCCGAGGAACAGGCCCACTCCGGTCAGCACGACGATGATCCCGACGATGAGGTGGATCCAGCCCCACGACGTCAGGTCGAATGCGAAGACATAGCTGCCCAGACGCGCGTACACGTCGTCCTCGGCGATGGCCGCGATGCCCTGGAAGATCGCGAGGCATCCGGTCACGACCAGGAGGACCGCGGCCAGGAACGTACCGACCGCCCCTCCGGTTCCGTCGCCTCCGCTGGACAGCGGTGTGGTGCCCGGCGCGGGGCCGGTGTTCCAATTTCCCCCGGTCGGTGTCGACTGGCCCATCGAACTCACCTCACAGTTGGCGGTACCGCGCCGGACACACCCCACAGTGTCGTCCGGCCGACGGTTTCTCGTGATCACCCGAAGCGGGTGGTCCTCCCTTCCGGGTCGTGGAGCGGGCGCGGCGTCAGGCGGCGGGTACCTGGCGCATTTCGAGAACCCGCAGGCCCATGGCTTGGAAGCGGGTGAGGAGCCCGTACAGGTGCGCCTCGTCCGCAACGGTGCCGAGGAGGAGCGTCTGCTCCCGGACCGGGATCCGGTCGAGCTCGGGGAAGCTCGCGGCGAGCGTGTCCGGCACGACGCCCGAGATGTGGAACGCGTAGCGCATGAGAGCACTCACTTCTCTCCGGAGGAAGACGTCAGGTGCCGTGACTCGGCCTGCCTGGTTCCTGCCTCATTTCTGCCTGGCTCTGCCGTGTGCTGCCGGGTTTCGCGGAGTTCTGCCCTGCCATCGTCGGCCCGGCTCCCGCAGCCCGGCATCGCCCGGTACGGGCGAGGCGCTTCCCCCTAGAGCAGCCCGAGGTCCTGGGCTCGGTGGACGGCGTCGCTGCGGCGGGTGACGCAGAGCTTGCGGTAGATGCTCTTGAGGTGAGTCTTGACGGTGTTGGCCGACACATACAGCTCGGCAGCGATCTCCTCAGTGGACAGCATCCGTGCGGCCTGGCGCAGCACCTCGGCCTCCCGTGCGCTGAGCGCCTCCACCACGGGCGACGGCGTGCCGGGCCCGGTCGCCGGGTCGGCCGGGCGGACGCGGCCCGGGGCCGGACGGGAGCCTTCTCGCAGGTGTCGGCGAACCCAGGGGCCGCTCTCGGCGAACGGCCGGCACAGTCCCTCCGGCCGGGCGAGGTCCACGGCTTCGGCCAGCTTCCGGCGGGCCTCCACGGCGTGGCCGTCCGCGGCGGCGATCTCTGCTCCGAGCAGGTACGCCGCCACCCGCACCGGCGGCGCGACGCCGTCGCCGGCGGGCAGGCCCGCGAGCTCTCGCGCGGCGGCCCCGGCGCGGCCGACCGCCAGGAGGGCGCGGGCACGGGCCAGCACGTGCTCGGGCCGCGCGGAGGGTGCGGCGTCGAGCACCCGCAGGGCCGCCACGGCGTCACCGCATGCCAGGTGAGCTGCCGATCCGGCCACGGCCAGCGCGTCCGCCGCCCACGCGGACAACGGCTCCGCGGCCCCCGTCGAGCGCAGTCGGGCGAGGATGGCGAGAGCGGCCTCGCCGTCGCCCCCGGCGGCGGCGATCCTGGCTCCGATGACGGCGGCCTGGACCGCTGCCGTGCTATCGGGGCGGAGGCCGGCGGCCGCGGCCGTGGTCGCCAGGTCCAGGTGGATTCGGGCGGCCGGCAGGTCGTCGTGCTCCACGGCGACGCCTGCCCGGACGAGGTGACCGGTGCCGGAGCGGCGCTCGGGCGGGAGCGCCGACTGCTCGGCGACGGCGAGGGCGGCACGCGCGTGCTCGGCGGCCCGCCGCAGCCGGCCCCGCATCAGCTCGGCGAGGGCCAGCGAGCCGAGCGCGTCGCAGAGCGGATACCGGGTGCCGGGATCCCCTACCGGCTCGGCGGCCGGCTCCGCGCAGGCCTCGGCGGCAGCCGCGAGGGCAGCCCGCGCCGAGTCGAGCCGTCCGGCGCCGAGCCTGACCGCGCCGAGTGCCGCGAGGAGCAGGGCACGGATCTCGGGGTGCGCGGCGACCAGCGGGGCCGGCAGCTCGCCGAGGAGCCGCTCGGCGTCGGCCGCCGCCCGCTCGGTGGCCGCCAGGTCCCCGGTCGCGCGCCCGGCGAGCGTCCCGAGGAGGGCCCGGCTGAACCTGGCGGCGGCGCCGGAGCCGGGGCCGAGGTGGGTGTCCGCGCGGCGCACCGCATCCCGGTAGCCGGGGAGGTCCTGTACCACCAGCCGGAGGGCCGCCCCGACCAGGGCGGGCGCCGCGCCCGCCGCGTCCGCGGGCAGGGGCGCGAACGCCCGGTTCAGCCGCTCCGCCCGCAGGCCGGTGAACAGCCGGCCGATCGCCAGGTCGTCGACGAGCCGCCCCGCGGCGAACGACCAGTCGCCGGCGGCCGCTGCCTGGACCACGGCCTCGTCGAGCCGGCCGGTCCCGGCGAGCCAGCGCGCCGCCCGCCCGTGCAGCTGCTGCTCCAGCCCCGGGTGGCGCTGACGCAGGTGTGCGCGCAGGACCTCGGCGAAGAGAGGGTGCAGCCGGTACCAGGCGGATGCGTCGACCTGTTCCAGGAAGGCGTTGTCGCGGGCCAGCCGGGCGAGGGTGAGGGCGGCGTCGTCACGGCCGGTCAGCGCGTCCGCGAGGTCGGGGTGGACCCGGTCCGTGATGCTGACGCGCAGCAGGAGGTCCCGGGTGGCCGGCGGCTGCGCGTCGAGCACCTCTTTGAGCAGGTAGTCGGCGATCGTGGTGCGGTCGGCCGCGAACTGGCGAACGAAGGCTTCCGGGTCGGGGCTGCGCTGCATCGCGAGGGCGCACAGCCGCACCCCCGCGGCCCATCCCTCGGTCCGTTCCATCAGCAGCCGGATCCCGGCCTGCGAGAGGTCCAGCCGGTGCTCGGCCAGCAGGGCCTCGGCGTCCGCGTCGGTGAACCTGAGGTCGGCCTGGCGAATCTCCGCGATCTCGCCCGCCGCCCGGTAGCGGTGCAGTGGCAGCAGGGAGTCCGTCCGGCTGGTGAGGACGACGCGCAGGCCTCCGGCGGCGTGCCGAAGCACGAAGTCCAGTCCCTCCGTCATGGCGGGCGGGCGGGCCGTGTCGAACTGGTCGAGCACGAGTACGGCGGGCTGCGCGGAATCGGCCAGAGCCGCCGCCAGACGCACCAGGAAGGACTGGGTCACCCCTTCGGCGCGGGTCGGCCTGCCCACGGCGGCGGGCAGCTCGACCCCGCCCCGGTGGAGGGCCTCCATGACGTACGCCCAGAAGACGCCGGGGGCGTCGTCGGGTTCGACGGTCAGCCACAGAGGGGGCCGCGGCGCCCGGCCGCCGGCCGCCCAGTGCGCGGTGAGCACCGTCTTGCCCGAGCCGGCCGGACCGTTGATCAGGGTGAGCGGGCCCCGCACCCCGGCCGTCAGACGGCTGAGCAGCTCGGGTCGGTGGACGAGGGTCTTGGGCACGGCCGGTGCGGTGAAGCGGGCCGTGAGCATCGGGTCGCTCTGCGGTCGGGCCACAGCCTCCACTGAAACCGCGATCGGTCGTGATCACCACTCGTGCCGTCCGGTACGGGTGAGGTGCGGGCCCGCCGCCGGGCTCTCGGGCGGGCTCACCGCTGGGCCGGCCCGGGGCCGGGTGCGCGCTGCGGCGGGTCGTCGGCCGTGCCCAGCCGACGCGCCAGCAGGTGCTCGTGGGCCAGTACGTACCCCACGGCGACACCCATGGTGACGACGACGAAGAACATGATCAGCCAGGACAGGACGACGAAGACCAAGCCGAGGCCGCCGAACTGTTGGAGGCTCCGGTTCAGGGCGCGGGGCATGTAGAACTGGGAGCCCCAGCTGATCAGGCCCGCCCCGACCGCGACCAAGACCGCGCCGGGCAGCAGGGGAAGCCATGCCACCCGCCCGCCGAGCAGGAGGTGCTGGGTCCACCACCACAGCAGGATCCCGCTGATCAGGGAGACCACCGCGCCGAGGACCCGGCCGGCGCCGAACGCCTGCTGCACGGGCCCCTGGAACAGCAGCGCCGTCAGCCAGACCAGCAGCCAGGCCAGCCAGCGCCAGGCCGCCAGCCGGGCCCCCGCCTTCGGCAGGTGCCAGGCGCGCTCGCAGGTCCGCTGGAGAGCGCGGCTGCAGGCGGTCGCGGACAGCAGTGTGACCACGACGCCCACCACCCCGGTGCTCGCGAGGGCTGCCGTGTCCTCGCCACTGTTCTGCACCACCGAGCGGATCTGGTCCAGTGCCGGGCCCGTGAGGCCCAGGGTCCCGCTGATGGTGGAGACGAGCTGCTTGCGCATCCAGTCGGGTGCGAGGGCCCCGATGACGAAGATGGCGGGGATCGCGCCGAGGAAAGCCTGCGCGGCCAGCCGGGTCGCACAGTCCAGCAGGTTGACGCGCGCGAACTGTTCGAGGATCCGGCCGAGGAACGGCGTGTAGGTGCGCATCCAGGCCGGCACGGTGAAGCGGGGCGGCTTGTCACGCGGTTCCGACACGGTGACGGCTCCTTCCCCGGACGGCGCCTGTCGGCTGCGGTTGCCCTCCACGAGAAGGATGCGGCCGCACCGAACGTCCGGCACGTCGGGAGCGGCCCCCGCGCGGGTGGGGAGCGCGGCCCCGGTGGCTCCGGCCCGAGGTCCGAGGCCGGCCCGGAGCGGACGTACGGCCGTCGTCCCGGGCGGCCGGTCCGGCCGTACCGCAGGGCCTGGCACGCGCGGCGGTCGACGGCCCGCCCTGTGTCACCGGCGGCCTGCGGGAGCCGCGGCGCGGGCGCCGGGGCTCCCGGGACGCGGGGCGTCGGCCGAGGCCCGCCACCGCCCTCGGGAACGGAGTCCGGCTTCGACCCGGCCACGGTAGGCCGGTCGGGGGCGGTGGCGGGCGGAACCTCACTGGCGCTGGTGAGGACCGGTCCGGGTCCGGGCGGAAGGCCGCCCGACGCCGCCCTCCGCGTCCGCCGTCCCCGCTACGGACCCTGGTGACCGCCGTCCAGGCGGACGATCTCCCTTTCCAGCGGGCCGAGTTCCCCCTGCCCGTCCGCCTCCAGCCGGACTATCTCCTCCCGCACCGCGGTGAGTTCCTCCTGACGCCCCATGACCGCCAGCTGCAGACCGTAGGCCTTGAGCACGACCATGAGCAGCTGCGCCCGTCCGGCCTCCAGGGAGTGCATCCGGCGGGCGGCCCCGACCGCCTCGGCCCGCAGGGCGAGGGCCGTGCCGGGCTGATCGGCGAAATCCTGCCGGCTGTAGGTGCACAGTGCCCGGGCCAGCTGGGGCAGATAGGCGAGCGGGCTCACCTGGGCGAGTACCCGGTAGGCGGCGACCTCCTGTCGGGTGGTCAGGGTCTGGGAACCGAGGAGGGCCACTCGGGCCCGGAGTACCGCGTCGTGGTTGATGTGCGCCGTGTGATTCATGACGCTGATTCTGAAAGCCGCGAAGGGGCCCGAACAAGGGCAATCCACTGTGCTCTTGATCCTACGAAAACGTGCTCTGACCTGTCATGATGGATACGTCTTCACCCCTGCGCCCGCTCGGCGCCCCGGTCATCCGGCCAGGAAGGACAGCCGGACCCGACGGCGGGGGTTGTCCCGGTTGGTGTCCACCAGAGTGACGGACTGCCAGGTTCCGATTGCCAGCGTTCCGTCGATCACCGGAAGCGTCGCGTGCGGCGGGACGAACGCGGGCATGACGTGGTCACGCCCGTGGCCCGGAGAGCCGTGGCGATGCCGCCACCGATCGTCGGCCGGCAGCAGGGACTTCAGGGCGGTCAGCAGGTCCTCGTCGCTGCCCGCTCCCGTCTCGATGACGGCGAGCCCGGCGGTCGCGTGCGGCGTAAAGATGTTGAGGAGTCCACTCCGCCCGCGCGCGACCTCCTGAAGGAAGGCGGCGCAGGCGGAAGTCAGGTCGTGGACGGTCTCCCGGTTCCCGGTCGTCACGTCGACGGTGCGCGATACGAAGGCGTCGGCCATGGCGCCATCCTGCCGCCGCACCCGTGCGCGACGGCGCAACCCGGCCGGCTGTCCGCGCGGAGGTGATCGACCGTCACTGGGCCGCCAGGGGTTCCGGTTCGCGGGGTCGGCCGGACACAGCGGCGGACCGCCGACCTGACGTTCGCGCGCCGCAGGACGTCCGGGGCGCGGGTGCAACCTCCTCGCCGCGCCCGGTGGGCGCGGCCGGCCGGGGGAAGCGCGCTTCGGCATCGAGCGGCCGCGGCGGGGTGGTGAAGGTCGTGCGGGCGAACCTGCACGCCGTCGGTGCGGCGGGCGTTCTGTGGGTGTGGAACGACAACTGGAGCGGGCATACCTTCCATGCTTACCTCCACAGCCCGCACAGCCTTCGGTTGAAAGGATGATCGGTGACCTCTCAAAGCATTCATCAGTCTTCTGATGAGCATGTACCGGTACTCCGTGGCGCGACGACGGTGGAGTGGGCGACGGGCATGGTGATGGCCCTGGCACCCTGCGGGGCCCGTGAGGCGCGGTTCGCGTTGGCGGCGGCAGCCGAGCGGGCGCGGGTACCGGTGGCGGACCTCGCGGCCGCGGTGGTCGCGGGCTCGCTCGGGGACCCCGTACCCGCCCGGTGGGATCGCGCACTGCGGCGCGCGGTCGAGGCCCTGCGGAGCGCCCGGCCGGGGGCGGAGGGCGAACGCGGCGTGGGGCTACTGCCCAGCCGGACCCGGACCGAGGACGTCCTGGCGCGGTTCCGGGCGGCCCGGGAACGGCTCGCCGGGGCCCCCGGTGACGCGGTGGCCCGCGGCGCCATGGACGACATGGCCTACACCCTGTGTGTGCTGATGGGCCGCTCGACCGTGCACGAGGCCGTGCTGGCGGCCGAACGACACCTGGCCGCAGCGCACTGACCCGACCGGCGGCCGACCGGGCCGGCACCGGAGCCCGGCGGGGCCGGCCGGGCTCCGGTGCCGTCGTCGAGCGCGGAGGCGAGTCCGATGCACTCGACGTCGATCTGGTCGGCCGGCTCCGCCAGGACCGCGGAGAGGTCGCGGGCGGTCGACGGGCCGCGCGGGGCGGAGCCCGTGTGCGGCGCCCGGGCACGGGTAGGCGCTGGACGTACCGGAGCGTCCGTACGGCAGTGAGGAAGTCGTCATGCCCCGCGGTTCCAGCCCCAAGAGGGAACGACAGTACGAGCACATCAAGGACAGCGCCGAGGAGCGCGGTGAGAGCCCCGAGAGGGCGGAGGAGATCGCCGCGCGGACGGTGAACAAGGAGCGGGCCCGGGCCGGCGAGACGAAGACGGCGAGCAGGACCTCGCTGGAGGACATCTCCTCGGGTCGACGCGGCGGACTGCGCTCCCACAAGGGGGCCGGAGGCCCCACCTACGACCAGCTCTACGAGGAGGCCAGGCGCAGGAACCTCCACGGCCGCTCCTCGATGGACAAGGCGGAGCTCAAGCGGAAGCTGGGCCACTGAGCGCGGTGGGCGGACGGAGCGGTCCGGTGGGCGAGCACGCGCCGCGCCGGACGGCGCCGACCATTGAGCGGAGCGGCAGCCTAGGCCGGTCGGCGCAGGCGGCGGATGATCAGGGCACTCCCGGGGTAACCGCACCGCGTGATCACATTCGGCGTCGAAGAGGAATACCTCCTGGTGGACCCGGTGACGGTGCTGCCGGTACCCGGGGCCGAGTACGTGCGCAGGGCGGCCGGTCTGGGCCCGATCGCGGAGGACGGCGAGATCCAAGACGAGCTGCTCCAGGCACAGGTCGAGGTGGCGACGCCGGTCTGCACGGAGCTGGAGGAGGTCGGCGGCCACCTGCTGCGGCTGCGGCACGCCGTAGGCTCGGCCGCCGAGGAGCACGGCTGCCGGGTCGCCATGGCCGCCGCGGCACCGCTGCGCGACCCGTCGGCGGTGCCGGTCACCCGCAAACCGAGGTATCTCAGGATGGAGGGCCAGGCCCGGCAGCTGGTGGACGAGCAGCTGATCAACGGTATGCACGTGCACGTGGGGGTGCCCGATCCGGCGACCGGCGTCGCAGTGCTGAACCGCATCCGGGTTTGGCTGCCGACCCTGCTGGCCATGTCCGCGAACTCTCCGCTGTGGGACGGCAAGGACACCGGCTTCGCCAGCTGGCGCACGATCGTCTTCGGCCGCTGGCCGGTCAGCGGCCCGCCCCCCTACTTCGACGGGCACGCCGACTACGAGCGGCGGATCGACGCGCTGGTCGCCTCCGGGGTGATCGCCGACCGGGGTCAGCTGTACTGGCAGGCACGGCTTTCCGACCGTTTCCCGACCGTCGAGGTGCGGTGCCTGGACGTGCAGCTGCGGGCCGACGACGCGGTCATGCTGGCCGGTCTGGTGCGCGCCCTGGTCACGGTCGCCCTCGCCGAGGAGAAAGCCGGGGCCGCGCCCGCGCAGTGCTGTCCGGAACTGCTGCAGGCCGCCAACTGGCACGCGGCCCGGCACGGCCTGAACTCCACCCTGGTCGATCCCAAGGGTCGCTGCCGCAGCAGCGGTGACGTGCTGTCCTCCCTGCTGGCCCACGTCGCTCCGGCACTCGCCGAGTCCGGCGACGAACGCGAGGTGGCGTCGCTCGTGCACCGGCTCCTCCAGGAGGGGACACCGGCCGACCGGCAGCGCCGCGCCCTGCGGGAGGGCGGCATGCCGGCCCTCAGGAACCTGATCGTGGGCGACTCCCCGTCCGGCTGAGCCGGGTGGCAGGCGCGGACCGGGGGGACGAGCGGACCGGGCGGACGCCCCCGCCGACCGTTTGCGTCGTGCGATGCTGGTGGGCATGACCTTGGAGGACCTGGTGAGGCTGCGCCGTGCCCGGGACGTGATGGACCGCGACTACGCGGAGCCGCTGGATGTTCCGGCGCTCGCGCAGGTCGCCCTGATGTCCCCCGGGCACTTCTCCCGCAGCTTCCGCGCCGCTTTCGGGGAGACCCCGTACAGCTATCTGATGACCCGCCGCGTCGAACGCGCGAAGGCGCTGCTGCGGCGGGGCGACATGAGTGTGACGGAGGTCTGCTTCGCCGTCGGGAGCACCTCGCTGGGATCGTTCAGCTCGCGATTCACCGAGCTCGTCGGCGAGAGCCCCAGCGCCTATCGGGCTCGCGCGCACGAGGCGGGCGAGGCCATTCCGGCGTGCGTCGCCAAGTACATGACGCGACCGGTCAGGGGCGGGCGGCCGCCCGGTGACCAGGGCACGGAACCCGTCGCGGATCCGGTCAGAAATGGAGAAGCGAAAACGGCGGGCGCCTCGTAGCGTCGAAGCCATGAACATCAATCTCTCGCAGTGCTTCATCGCGGTGGACGACCACGACAAGGCGATCGCGTTCTACCGCGACGTCCTGGGCCTGGAGGTGCGCAACGACGTCGGGTTCGAGGGGATGCGCTGGGTGACCGTCGGGTCGCCCTCGCAGGACGTCGAGATCGTCCTCGAACCGCCGCTCGCCGACCCCGGCGCCCCCGCCGCGGACCGGCAGGCGATGGCCGAGCTGCTGGCCAAGGGCATGCTGCGCGGCGTGATCTTCTCCACCGACGACGTCGACGCCACCTTCGAGCGCATCCGGGCGGCCGGCGGGGAGGTCATGCAGGAGCCCATCGACCAGCCGTACGGAGTCCGTGACTGCGCGTTCCGCGACCCGGCCGGCAACATGCTCCGCTTCAACCAGCCCCGCAAGCAGTAGCACCACCTTCCCCTCACGGGCCGCGGTCACGTCCACGCCATCCGGCGTGACCGTGACCGCGGCCCTCCCCATGGACGGAGACACCTCGCGCATGGCCACGCGGAACACCACGCCGCCCCCCGCCCGGCACGCTGCCGACAGCCACGACCTGATCCGGGTGCACGGCGCCCGTGTGAACAACCTCAAGGACGTGAGCATCGAGATCCCGAAACGCCGACTGACGGTGTTCACCGGGGTCTCCGGATCCGGTAAGAGCTCGCTGGTCTTCGACACGATCGCCGCGGAGTCGCAGCGGCTGATCAACGAGACGTACAGCGCCTTCGTCCAGGGGTTCATGCCGACGCCGGCCCGGCCCGAGGTCGACGTGCTCGACGGGCTGACCACGGCGATCATCGTCGACCAGCAGCGGATGGGCGGCGACCCCCGTTCGACGGTCGGCACCGCGACCGACGCCAACGCGATGCTGCGCATCCTGTTCAGCCGGCTCGGCAGCCCTCACGTCGGCTCACCCAAGGCGTTCTCGTTCAACGTCGCCTCCATCAGCGGTGCGGGTGCGGTCACCGTGGAGCGCGACGGCCGGACCGTGAAGGAGCGCCGGTCCTTCAGCATCACCGGCGGCATGTGCCCGCGCTGCGAGGGCCGCGGCTCGGTCACCGACCTGGACCTCACCCAGCTCTACGACGACTCCAAATCGCTCAACGACGGCGCCCTCACCGTCCCCGGGTACAAGCCGGGCGGCTGGAGCTACCGGCTGTACAGCGAGTCGGGCCTCTACGACGCCGACAAGCCGATCCGCCGCTACACCAAGAGGGAGCTGCACGACTTCCTCCACCGCGAACCGGTCCGGATGAAGATCGCGGGCATCAACATGACCTACGAAGGGCTCATCCCCCGCATCCGGAAGTCGATGCTCGCCAAGGACCGGGAGTCGATGCAGCCGCATATCCGGGAGTTCGTGGACCGTGCGGTCACCTTCACGACCTGCCCCGACTGCGACGGCACCCGGCTCACCGAGACGGCCCGGTCGTCGAAGATCAAGGACGTGAGCATCGCCGACGCGTGCGCGATGCAGATCAGCGACCTGGCCGCATGGGTCGACTCCCTCGACGAGCCCTCGGTGGCACCACTGCTCGGCTCCCTCCACCACACCCTCGAATCGTTCGTCGGGATCGGGCTCGGCTACCTCTCCCTCGACCGCCCCGCAGGCACCCTCAGCGGCGGCGAGGCGCAGCGCGTCAAGATGATCCGCCACCTGGGGTCCTCGCTCACCGACACCACCTACGTCTTCGACGAACCCACCACCGGTCTGCACCCGCACGACATCCAGCGCATGAACGGCCTGCTGCTGCGGCTGCGCGACAAGGGCAACACGGTGCTCGTGGTGGAACACAAGCCGGAGACGATCGCGATCGCCGATCATGTCGTCGACCTCGGTCCCGGCGCCGGGACAGCGGGCGGCACCGTCTGCTTCGAGGGGACCGTCGACGGACTGCGCACGAGCGGCACCATCACCGGACGGCACCTCGACGACCGCGCGGCCCTGAAACCCGCGGTACGCGAACCCACCGGCCGGCTGGAGATCCGCGGCGCCGCGACGCACAACCTGCGCGACGTCGACGTCGACATCCCGCTGGGCGTGCTCACCGTCATCACCGGTGTTGCCGGCTCCGGGAAGAGCTCGCTGATCCACGGTTCGATCCCAGCCGGCGAGGGCGTTGTGTCGATCGACCAGGGCGCGATCCGAGGCTCCAGGCGCAGCAACCCGGCGACGTACACGGGGCTGCTCGACCCGATCCGCAAGGCCTTCGCCAAGGCGCACGGGGTCAAGCCGGCGCTGTTCAGCGCCAACTCGGAGGGGGCCTGCCCCACCTGCAACGGCGCGGGAGTCGTCTACACCGACCTGGCGATGATGGCGGGTGTGGCGGTCACCTGCGAGGACTGCGAGGGCAAGCGGTTCCAGGCGTCGGTTCTCCAACACCGGTTGGGCGGTCGCGACATCAGCGAGGTGCTGGCGATGTCGGTGACCGAGGCCATGGAGTTCTTCGGATCCGGTGAGGCGGCCACCCCGGCCGCGCACCGCATCCTCGGCCGGCTCTCCGACGTCGGGCTGGGCTACATCAGCCTCGGCCAGCCCCTCACGACGCTGTCCGGCGGCGAGCGGCAGCGCCTGAAGCTGGCCACGCACATGTCCGGGAAGGGCGGGGTCTACGTCCTCGACGAGCCGACCACGGGACTCCACCTCGCCGACGTCGAACAGCTCCTCGGCCTACTCGACCGGCTCGTGGACTCGGGCAAGTCGGTCATCGTCATCGAGCACCACCAGGCGGTCATGGCGCACGCCGACTGGATCGTCGACCTCGGGCCCGGCGCCGGCCACGACGGCGGGCGGATCGTCTTCGAGGGCACACCCGCCGACCTCGTCGCCGACCGGTCCACCCTCACCGGGGAGCACCTGGCGGCCTACGTCGGCGCCTGACGGCCGGGTGCGGTGCGGCCTGGCCGGGTGCGGGGCTGGGTCCGGCACACGGTTCCCGCCAACTCTGGCTGTTCCCGGACGAGTTGCGCGCTATCTGACTATGTTCTACGGGGCACATCAGTTCGCCCCAGGAGGTCAGATTGCAGCCCAGGCGCTCCTTCGCGCTCCCCGGCCCGTTACGCCGCTCCCACCTGCTCATAGCCTTCGCCCTCGGCTCCCTGCTGATCGGCCTGACGCCCTGGCTCGGCGTCACGAGCACCGCAGCGGCCGGCCGCGCACCGGGGCCGCGGGCCGCGCCCGTGCCCACCGACCAGCAGGCGGCGGTGCAGTCGCCGCACCACGGCGTCGCGCCGGCGAACGCCATGGAGCCCACCGCCCCCGTCCTCGACCGGGCCGGGTGGACGGCGAGCGCGAGCGACGAGGAGACCACCGGCGAGAACGGCCGCGCCGCCAACGTCCTCGACGGCGACGCCACCACCATCTGGCACAGCAAGTGGACCGGCACCCCCGCGCCCCTGCCGCACAGCATCACCATCGACATGCACCGCACCGCGGTCGTCTCCGCCCTCGTCTATCGGCCGCGCGCGAACGGGCCGAACGGGCGCGTCGGCGAGTACGGCATCAGCGTGAGCGCCGACGGCCAGAACTGGGGCACCCCCGTCGCCACCGGCACGCTCGCGGACGACGCCACCACCAAGACCCTCGGCTTCGCCCCGACGGGCACCCGGTTCGTACGACTGACGGCGACGACCGAGGCGGGCAACCGCGGGCCCTGGACCTCGGCCGCGGAAATCAACCTGCTGGGCGACCCGGGCACCCCCGAAGCCACCGTCGACCTGTCCCGGGCCGGGTGGACGGCGAGCGCGAGCGACGAGGAGACCACCGGCGAGAACGGCCGCGCCGCCAACGTCCTCGACGGGAACGCCACCACCATCTGGCACAGCAAGTGGACCGGCACCCCCGCGCCCCTGCCGCACAGCATCACCATCGACATGCACCGCACCGCGGTCGTCTCCGCCCTCGTCTACCAGCCCCGCGCCGACGGCCCCAACGGGCGTGCCGGCTCGTACACCGTGGCGACCAGTACCGACGGCACCTCCTTCGGCGCCGCGGTGGCATCCGGCACCTGGCGGGACGACGACACCGTCAAGACCGCCACCTTCATCCGTGCCGAGCAGGCCCGGTACGTACGTCTCACCGTGACCGCCGAGGCGGGCGGCCGGGGTCCCTGGACCTCGGCGGCGGAGATACGCCTGAGCGGGCCCGCCAACCCCGCCGTACACGGTTCCTGGGGCCGGATCATCGGCTTCCCCCTGGTCCCGGTGGCCACCGCCGCCCTGCCCGGGGACAAGCTGCTCGCCTGGTCCGCGTACGCCGTCGACCGCTTCGGCGGCAGCAACGGCTACACCCAGACGGCGATCTTGGACCTGAAGACGGGCAGGGTCACCCAGCGCCGCATCGACAACACCGGCCACGACATGTTCTGCCCCGGCATAGCGATGCTGGCCGACGGCCGGGTGCTGGTCACGGGCGGCAGCAACGCGGAGAAGGCCAGCATCTACGACCCGGCCTCCGACTCCTGGTCCGCGACCACCAGCATGAACATCGCCCGCGGCTACCAGGCCATGACACTGCTCTCCACCGGCGAGGCCTTCGTCCTCGGCGGCTCCTGGAGCGGGAACGCGAGCACCGACAAGGCCGGTGAGGTCTGGTCGCCCGACACCCGCACCTGGCGGAGGCTTCCCGGCGTTCCCGCCTCCCCGGCGCTGACGGCCGATCCGGCCGGGCCGTACCGCGCCGACAACCACATGTGGCTGCACGCCGTTTCGGGCGGCAAGGTGCTCCAGGTCGGCCCGAGCAAGCAGATGAACTGGATCTCCACCAGCGGCCAGGGCAGCATCACGCCGGCCGGCACCCGGGCCGACAGCCAGGACGCCATGACCGGCAACGCCGTTCCGTACGACATCGGCAAACTGGTCACGCTGGGCGGTTCTCCGGCCTACCAGGACTCCCCCGCCACGCGGCGGGCGTACACCGTGGGCATCTCGGGCAGCCAGGTCCAGGCGGCACGCACCGGGGACATGGAGCACCCCCGTGCGTTCGGCAACAGCGTCGTGCTGCCCGACGGCAAGGTGGCGGTCTTCGGCGGCCAGGCCTATCCGGTGCCGTTCAGCGATGCGACCTCGGTCCTGACGCCCGAGCTCTGGGATCCGGCGACCGGCAGGTTCACCCCGCTGGCCTCCATGGCCGTCCCGCGCAACTACCACAGCGTGGCCAACCTGCTGCCCGACGGCCGGGTCTTCTCCGGCGGCGGCGGCCTGTGCGGCGACTGCGCCACCAACCACCCCGACGGAGCCGTCTTCACTCCGCCCTACCTGCTGAACGCCGACGGTTCGCCGAAGCCGCGGCCGGTGATCACCGGGGGCGTGCCTCCCCGGACGTCGCCCGGCACGCAGCTGACGGTGAGCACCGAGTCGTCCGTGGCCTCCTTCGTCCTGATGCGGGCCTCGGCCGCGACCCACTCCACCGACAACGACCAGCGGCGGGTACCGCTCGTGTCCACGCCGGCGGGGGCGGGCTCGTACACGGTATCCATCCCTGCGGACACCGGTGTGGTGCTGCCGGGGACGTACATGCTGTTCGCCCTCGACGCCCAAGGGGTGCCGAGCATCGGCCGGTTCGTCACCGTCTCCTGAACCGGTGGGCGGTGGCGGAGGTCCGACTCCGCCCACCGCCGCCGGTGACCGGCCCACGCACCGAGGCCGGGACGGGGGACGCGTACCGGCCTTCCGTGCCCCCCTCCGTGGCCGGATCACGGCGGGGGGCACGGGTGTTCGGGTGACCGGGCTCCTCGCACGGTCGTCCACGGGTACGGTTCCGGCATGGACGTTTCCACAACCCATCCGAGCGACGACGTGGCTCCGGCCGCGGTGGTCAAGCACGCCGCACGCCGGCAACTGGCCGAACTGGGGGCGTCGGGCCTGTCCCTGGACGGCGTGGCCCGCGAGAGCGGTCTCGCCGTCGCCGATGTGCAAGCGGTCTTCCCGCACCGGGACGACCTGCTGACCACGCTCGTCATCGACGCCTACGACGCGTCCGGTTCCGCGATGGAGCGGGCCGACCGGGCCGCCGCGGACGCCGGTGCCACGGGGGGCGCCCGGCTCCTCGCGGCGGCCCGGGCACTGCGGCAGTGGTCCTTCGCGCACCCCGCCGAGTTCACCCTGATCTACGGCTCGCCCGTGCCGGGCTACCACGCCCCGCAGGACACCGTCCCGCCCGCCGCGCGCACCCCCGCGGTGCTCGTCGGCATCCTGCGATCCGCACTGGCGGCCGGCGAACTCGTCCCGCCTCGCCGGACGCTGCCGGGCGGGCTGCTGCGACCGGAGGCCCTGGAGCTCTTCGGCGGTGCGCCCGAGGCCCCCTTCGCGGACGTCGTCGAGCGCGGCATCGTGCTGTGGAGCAGCCTGATCGGCCTGCTGGTGTTCCAGGTCTTCAGCCGTACGCACGACAGCGTCCTCGACGAGGCCGCCTATTTCGACCACGCCGTCGCGGTGGCGGCCGAGACCGTCGGACTTGAGGTCCCGGTGGGCGAGGGCGACCGCTGACGTGAACGCCATCCGGACCCTCTGCTTCGCGACAGCGGCGCTCTCCTCCTACGCAGCGCTCTTCTACCGCCTGTCCCAGGCCCGGCGCAGCTGGCGGGACGGCGCCTACCGGGCACTGATCGCCACCCTGCTGCTGCAGTGCCTCACCTTCACCATGGGAGCCGTCGCCATGGGTGGTGGAAGCTTCCTGGGCGTCGGCAACCTGGCCATCCTCATCATGCACCTGGCCGCCGTGGCCTTCTGCGTCGCGGCGCAGATCATCCTGCTGCGATGGGCTGCCACGGACGAGGCCGCGGCCCGTGGGACACGGTACTGGCTCGTCACCGGCATCGTCCTCGACGTGCTGCTGACGGCCCTGTTCTTCCTGGCGGACGGACCCGGACGGCCCGCCTCCGACTTCGACGGGACCAGCAGGCCGCTGCTGCTCACCTACCTCCTGGTCTTCGTCGTGTCCCAGGCGGTGCCGTGCGTGACGATCTACCGGCAGTGCGGCCCGTACGCGCGGATGACGGACAACGCCTCGCTGCGGCAGGCGCTGCGGATGCTCTCCGTCGCCGCCGTGGTGCTGTTCCTGTACTGCACGGCCCGTACGGTCAACATCCTGACCGCGGCGACCGGGGTGGACATCGGCGCCTGGAAGCTCGCCTCGAACGTCTTCAGCGCGACGGGCATCGTGATCCTCTCGCTCAGTCTGATCAACTCCTTGTGGGGGCCGCCCGTTTCCCGGCTCAAGGAGTGGGCCCGCAGCTACCGCGCCTACCGGGCGCTGCATCCGCTGTGGCGGGACCTCTACGAGTCCTCGCCGGACATCGCGCTGGAACCCCCGGGGGCGTCTGTCTCCGACCTCAACTACCGGCTGCACCGCCGGGTGGTCGAAATCCGTGACGGGTGGCGGGACTTGCGCCCGTACATCGACCGGGAGACGAACACCGCCGACGGGGCGAACGGGGAGGCGGGCGAGGAGCTGCGACAGGCGTTCGCGGAAGCGGCGCAGATCAGGCAGGCCCTCCAGGCCAAGCGGACCGGGACGGTCCCCGATCACAGCAAGGACGCGGGCGACTTCGACGACCGCGACACGGACAACTTCGTGGCGGAAGTAGCCTGGCTCACCCAGGTTGCCGCCGCCTACAGTAAACTCAGTAAGGCGAGTTGAGAGCTCCCGCCCGGTTTGCATCCCCCGTCAAACCGGGCGGGCACTCCCGTTCCCCCGTGTTTCATCGGGCCGGACGGGTGGCTTCCGCCCGGACTGGCCCGGCCCATCCCCCGAGGGCCGGGCCAGTCCGATTCTCCGCAGCAGCAACCCGACCCCGTTTCCCCCGTGAGTCGCGTTAGCTGACAGCTATCGGCGAGACCCAACGTTGGCGGAGTCCCGGCCAATTGTCAACTGACCGCTATTCTGGGAAACTGACGTATAGCCACGGGCTATGCCGAGGAGGTGACGGGAGGAAGGTTCACCATGACGGAGACCGAGACCGGGGGCGATGACCGGCCCCTGCTCGCAGTGCGTCTCGACGACCTGTTCAAGACGGTTCGCCCGAAGGGCCGGCACTGGACCAACGCCGAGGTGGCGGAGGAACTGAAGCGGGCCAACCCCGAACTCAAGGCCGGGGGTGTGTATCTGTCGCAGCTGCGGACCGGCAAGCGCTCCAATCCCTCGCCCGACCTCCTGGCCGCCCTCGCCCGCTTCTTCGGCGTATCGGTCGCCTACTTCTTCGACGACAAGGTGGCCGAGTCCGTCCTCAGCGAGGTCGCCGCGATCGAGGCGCTGCGGCAGTCCGGGGTCCGGGCGGTGGCGATGCGGGCGGCCGGGATGAAGAAGGAGAACCTCCAGGCCATCACGGCCATCATGGACCAGTACCGGCAGTTGCAGGGCCTGCCGCCGGTCGACGACCCGTCCGGCCCCGAATGAGGGGCGCCAGGAAGGAGCGGTCGGCGGACCAGGATCGCCGCAGCCGCCTCAAGAAGCTCCGGAAGGCCGGTGCGCAGCGGATCGCCGAACTCGACCTGCCGAAGGCGACCGACGTGGCCGAGCTGTGCCGCCACCTCGGTGAGGCACGGGGCCGCCCCATCCTCCTGGTCCCGATGCAGATGCCTGCGACGCATCCGTGCGGCATGTGGGTCGCCGCCCGCGACGAGGACCTCATCTTCTACGACGCCAACACCACCAGCGCGCATCAGGAGCACATCATCTTGCACGAGCTGGGCCACATCATCTGCTGCCATCGCGGGGCCGGCGGGCTGGACGAGACGGCCGCCCGTCTGCTCTTCCCCAACCTCGACCCCGAACTCGTACGCGACATGCTCCTGCGGGCCGCCTACGACGACGTGCAGGAGCAGGAGGCGGAGATCATCGCCTACCTGCTCTCCCAGCGGATGGGCGCCACCGGCGAAGGACGGGATCGGACGGCCTCCGCCGGGGAGGCGGAAGCCGCCGGCGATCCCGGCACGAGTGCCATGCTCCACCGCATTGAACGCACCTTGTTCTGACGTGGCCCGGTCACACCGCGGCGCTCGCCGCCACCTCCTCGGCCAGCACGGCGACCGCCCGGCGGATGTCGTCCCGGCGGTGTTCGGACGTGAGGAAGAACCGCAGCCTCGCCTGTCCCTCCTCCACGGCGGGATGGAAGATCGGATCGGCGATGACCCCGCGGGCGAACAGCCGGTCCGCGACGTGCAGGGTCCGCGCCGAGCCGCCGAGGACGACCGGGACGATGGGGGTGTCCGCGCTGGCGCCGGTCGGCAGGCCGGCCGCCGCGGCCAGTCCGAGGAACAGCTCGGCGTTCGCCCTCAGGGTGCGCACCCGGTGCGGTTCCGCGGCGATCAATTCGAGGGCGGCCAGTGCGGCGGCCGCGTTCGCCGGGGTCAGGCCCACGCTGTAGACGAAACCCGGAAGGGTGTGCCGCAGCCAGCGGACCATACGGGCCGATCCACCCAGGTAACCGCCGCAACTGGCCAAGGACTTGGAGAGGGTGCCCATCCACACGTCCACGTCGGAGCGGTCCACCCCGAAGAACTCGCCCACGCCGCGGCCGCGCTCGCCGACGGTGCCCATGCTGTGCGCCTCGTCGACCATCAGCAGAGCGCCGTAGCGCTTCTTCAGCTCGATGAACGCGGGCAGGTCCGCCAGGTCGCCGTCCATGCTGTAGGCACCCTCCACCACGATCAGCACCCGTCGGAAACGGGACCGGTTGACTCTCAGGAGGTGTTCCAGGTCGCCGCGGTCGTTGTGGGCGAAGGGTCTGCGCGCCGCCCCGGACAGGGCGCATCCCTGGAGGATGCTGTCGTGGGCCAGCGCGTCGTGCAGGACGAGGTCCCCGGCCCCGACGAGGTGCCCGATCGCGGTGACGTTGGTGGCATGGCCGCTGACCAGGGTGAGGCAGTCCCCGACGCCGAGGAAGGCGGCCAGGGAGCGTTCGAGACGGACCGTCAGCTCCCGTTCACCCGAGAGCGGACGGCTCGCGGAGACGGAGGTCCCGTACCGTTCCACGGCCCGGTGCGCGGCTTCGTTGACCGCCGGATGGCCCGACATCCCCAGGTAGTTGTAGGAGCCGAAGGAGAGGTACGAGCGGTCGCCGATCACCGTGGTGTCGCGGACGGTGCCCTCGTGGACGCGGAAGTACGGGAAGCCGGACCCGCCGGCGGTGACCGAGGCCAGGCGCTCCTCGAAGAGGGAGACCTCCGGGAAGTCGTCGACAGTGGTGGAATCTCGGCGCCACTCGGCCGGCGCCTCGCGGGAGGGGCCGCCGGAAGCCGCCGGCCGGGCGCGGCCCGGATCGATCAGCGCGATCAGGGCACCGACGGTGAGTTCGGGCGCGAACAGGTCCTCGGTGCGGAGTCCGGGCGCGCGCCTGGCGATGTTGACCGCCAGTTCCTGGAGCATGAGGGAGTCGAACCCGAGGCCGGCCACCAGCGCCATGTCCTCGCCGAGGTCCTCGCGGGGGAACACCCCGGTCCGCGACACCTCCTCGAACACGATGGACACGGCGTCCTCGCGGGGCGCGGGGGACGGAGCCGGCGCCCGGGACGGCGCCGCCACGGCCGGCTCGGCGGCCGCGCCCACCGCCGGCGGGGACCCGGCAGGCTCCGCCGGGGTGTCCAGCGCGCGCGCCGCGTCGTCCACGACCCAGTGGCGGCGGGGTGCGAGCGGACTGGGAGGCAGGGTGCACGGGGGTGTGCGCCGGGCCGCGGAGGCTTCGGCGGGCATCGGCGCGGGCCCGGGCTCCACAGCGCGTCCGGCCTCCAGCGCCGCGGCCGCCGCGATCAGCCGGGCGGCGGCATCGGCGGGGTCCCGGGCCGACAGCGCGAGGTGCTCCTGCAGGGGTGCCCGCCGGGCCAGGGTGTCCGCGACCTGGGCCAGCGGCGGCCGGTCCTCGGTGAGCGACCTCGCCACGTCCCTGGCGTACCGGGCCAGTCCGGCCCGGTCGCGCGCGGTGAGGACCAGTTCGCGGGGCCCCTCGGGTGGCACCGGGCGGACCGCCGGCCCAGCGTGCTCCTCCAGAACCAGGTGGACGCCGGTGCCGCCGAAGCCGAAGGCGCTCACCCCGGCCCGGCGGGGCAGGTCGCTCCCGGGCCACGCGACCGGTGCCGTCGCGACGGTCAGTCGAGCGTCGTCGAGGACGGTGGTGTCGGCGAGGGCGAAGTCCGGCTGCGGCGGGATCACCCCCCGCTGCACGGCCAGGACCGACTTGATCAGTCCGGCCAGGCCGGCCGAGTTGAGCGAGTGCCCGACGACCGCCTTCACCGCGCCGAGGTGGGCGGGGGCCGCGGCCTCACCGCGCAGTTCGCGCAGGACCGCGAGTTCGACGGGGTCCCCGACGGTCGTCCCGGTGCCGTGCGCCTCCAGGTAGCCCACCTCGCCCGGGGGCAGGCCCGCGTCGCGGTAGGCCCGGCGCAGGGCCCTGAGCTGGCCGCCCGCCTGCGGGTGCATGCCGCCCTGGACGGTCCCGTCGTTGGCCGTCCCCACACCGCGGATCACCGCGTAGACCCGGTCGCCGGCCGACAGGGCGTCGGCCAGTGGCCGCAGCACCAGCACCCCGGCGCCCTCCCCGAGGACGAATCCGTCTGCGTCGGTACCGAAGGGCAGGCATCTGCCGCTGCGCGAGATGGCACCGATCCGGCACAGTCCCACCAGCAGGTCCGGGGTGAGGACCAGCTGGGCGCCACCTGCGATCGCGATGCGGGACCGGCCCGCGCGCAGCGCGTGGACCGCGTTGGCGACGGCCATGAGCCCGCCGGAGCAGGCGGAGTCCAGGGCGTAGCTCTCGCCGTGCAGGTCGAAGACCGAGCTGATCGTGTTGGGCCCCATGTTGAGGAGGAGCCCAGCCACGGAGGTGCCGTGCAGACCTTGGACAGCGCGTACAGCCTCCGTCCCGGGGTCCGTCACCCTCGCCCCGAACTCGCCTCCGGCCAGCTGGCGCATCCGTATCCGCATGGTGCTCAGCTCGCGGTAGCCGCTCTCGGTGAGGGCGGTGATCACCGAGGTCTCTTCGCGGTCGAAGCCGTCGGCCTCCCATCCCGCGTCCTGGACCGCCTCACGGGTCAGGTCGATCAGCAGCCGGTGCTGGGGATCCATCGCCGCGGCCCGGCGCGGCGGGATGCCGTAGTGCGCCGCGTCGAAGTGGCCCACGTCCGGCAGCACGGCCATGGTGTCGGTATAGGTGGACGACGTGTCGCGGAAGTCGCCGCTGAGAAAGGCCGCACTGCGCCAGCGCGTGTCGGGGATGGTGGAGAACTGCGGTCGCGGGTCCGTCAGAAGCCGCCAGTACTCGTTCAGGTTCCGGGCTCCCGGGAACCGGCAGGCCATTCCCACGACTGCTATCGCCGCGTGCCCCTCCCCCGGGCTCCGCGCCGCCGTCACGGAGGTCATCGGGCGGCCGATCGCGCACGCCACCAGTCGAGGGTGGCCGTGACCTGTTCGCCGACGGGGGTGGCCCGCACCGCGAAAGCCTCCTCGTAGGCAGTCGCATCAACCACGAAGGGGCGGTCGAACTGGTAGCGGATCTCTCCCAGTTCACGCATGAGCGGCGAGAAGAGCCCCGCAAGCGACAGTGCGGCCGACGGGATCCTGCGCACCACCGCCGGCCCGCTCCCCGACTCCGCGGCGAGCCGGTCGGCCATCTCCCGTACGGACCGGGGAGGTTCGGTGGGAATGTGCCAGGGACGCCCCCAGGCCCGCTCCTCGCCCGCGACCTCGGCCATCGCCGCGGCCACGTCGGGAAGGTAGGTCCAGCTGTGCGGGGCGTCCGGATCTCCCAGCGTGGCGACCGGCTTGCCGCGCAGCAGCGCCGGTACGACCCGTCCGGCGAGGTGGCCCCCGGTGGTGACGCCCGGGCCGAAGAAGTCGCTGGCCCGCACCTCGACCGCCCTGATGCGGCCCTGCTCGTGCAGGGTCCGCACCTGTTCCCACGCGGCGGCGCGGACCCGGCCCTTGGGGCCGGTCGCGGCGAGCGGGAGTTCCTCGGTCAGGGGGCCGTCCACCGGCCCGTAGCCGTAGAGGTTGCCCAGCATGACCAGGACGGCACCGGTGGCCTCGGCCGCGGCGCAGACCGACGCGACGAGCGGCGGCCATGCGCGCACCCAGCGGTGGTAGGCGGGTGCGGCGCAGTGGTGGATCGCCGTCGCGCCCCGTGCGGCGGCGATCAGCCGCTCCCGGTCCGCCGCGTCGAACGCGACGTGTTCGAGCCCCGGTTCCGGGCTTCTGCCCGACCTGGTGACGACGCGTACGGAATGTCCCTGCTCTGCCAGCAAACGGGCGGTGGCGGCGCCTGCGGGTCCGAAACCCACGACCACATGAAGACTCACGCGCGCACCCTAGCGCGAGTCCGGATCGATCTCTTCCGAGTTTGGCCGGTACCGGACGGTCCCGGACCGGGACGGGCCCGGAACAGGTACGGGATCGGCAAGGCGCCGCTGCGGGCCCGGACCGACGGCGCCCGGGATCCGCCGGACGCGGTTGGCCAGGACCCGACCCGTCGTGCCGGGCCGGACCCGTCGTCACGGGCCCGGCCGTCCCCGTTCGACGTCAGACGCGATCGGCGGCGATCAGCACGTACTGGAAGGAGCCGTCCCTGTAGGAGTTGATGAACGCCTCCTCGATGCCCGTGACCAGAGACGACGTGGCGCGCAGCTCCCAGTACGGCAGGGTCTCGGGGGTCAGGTCGATCACGACCTGCGGCACGAGACGGTTGTCGGCCATGGCCCGCATGTACTCACGGCGGGAGTGGATGTTGCACTCGAAGTGGGCATTGATCTGGGAGACCCACTTCGAAGGCTGGCCGTAACGCGGGTTCCAGCAACCGGTGATGGTCACGTAGCGGCCGCCGACCGCCAGGACGCGGGAGTGCTCGGCGAACAGGTCGTGCAGGTCGACGTACATGCTGGACTCGTTGTTCCAGGAGGCGGCGGCCTGTCCCGTCTCGAACGGCGTGTTGAGCATGTTGCAGACGCGGGCGTGGACGGAGTCCTCGATACCCAGCTCGCGGGCGCGCTGGTTGGCGAAGTCGGCCTGCTTGGCCGACAGGGTGACGCCCTCGACCTTGCATCCGAAACGCTGGTGGGCCATGACCATCGAACCGCCGCGGCCGCAGCCGGCGTCCACGAGCGTGTCGTCGCGGCCGATGGCGCCCAGGTGGTTCAGCAGGACGTCCGCCTGCGCGGACTCCAGGCGGTGGAGCTCGGCGATCAGCTTCTTCTCGTATGCGCTGTCGCCGGAGTCCCCGAGGGCTGCCTGGTCGATGTCACCGATGCCGTAGTGGTGGTGGTAGAGACCGTCGACATCTCCGAGGCGGAGGTTCACCGGCCGCGCCTCGTGGTCCCAGTAGCGGGCGATGTCGCCCTGGTAGGGCGTCGCCGGGGAGGGAATGAAGGCGGAAGTGGGGGCTGCAACGGTGAAATCGGTGCTAGTCACAGAGGGATCCATCCTTACCAGAAATCGGGCAGGCTGTAGCGGTAGGTGTTGGTCTGGTGCCAGTAGTGGTTGCCGTCGACCCAGGCGGCCACGCCCCGCAGGAAGCGCAGCATGCGTGGATCGGGGCAGGAGGCGGCCAGTTCCGCGGCCGCGGCTTCGAAGGCGTGCATGAGGTCGTTGTGGACCTCCACCGCCTTCAGGTAGGCCTCCTTGTCGGAAAGGCCCTCCCGTGCTGCGATGACCACCGGCAGGTTCAGGTGCAGGCCGGGGCTTTCGAGTTCCTTGGTGTAGGAGTACAGGTCGTTGGCGAGGGTGGTGGCGTTGCCGGCGAGCGCGATCACCCGCTGCGTGGCGGGCATGGCGTGGAGATCGGCCGGGAGTTCGTAGCCGCCCACGGTGTCGGTGATGGTGGGACAGGGGCGGAAGTTGTTGAACTGGCGCATCGCCAGGTACTCGGACACCTCGGGGACGTACTTCGTCTCGGCCCATGCGGCCTCGGCGAGGTACCCCAGGTGCAGCCGGGCCATGTCGTGCCGGTACCGGTCGGCCTGCGACGGGGTCGCCGCCCGGGTGAAGTACTCCATGGCCGAGCGGTAGGAGCGCCGCGGGGCGTCCGAGAGGAGCGATTGCGCCCAGGCCGGCTGGTACTCCGCGGTCGTGTGGACCGGGTCCAGAGCGGTGTGCGCCAGCAGAAGCCTTCCTCCTAGTCCGACGGGCGATCCACCGTGGTCCTCGCAGTAGCAGTCGTCGACCACGTTCTCGGCGACCATCAGCCGGGTGGCGATCATGAGGTGGTCGACGGTCGGGGCGTCCGGGTGGCAGGCGACCATGTAACGGCCCACGGAGAAGCCGTCGAACTGGTCCTCCCACTCCGGCGGGTAGGCCTCGACCTCGTCCACGGCCCAGCGCTTGATCCGGCGGCTGACCTCCTCGACCCGGACGGGGTCGGGTTCCGGGACCTGGTGGTGGTAGAGGCCGGGGACCGGCCTGCCCTCCGCGGCGGGTCGCGGAGCGGGCACGTCGGCCACCGCAGGCGGGGTGGCGGTCGGTGCCGGGCGCGGCGTGAAGAACAGCCCCGCCGTACCCACACCGCTGGGACCGCGCATGATCCGCTCCAGGGCGGGGTTCGGTGTTGCCGGCGCGGCGGCGGCCTCCCGCACCGGCGCGGCGACCAGGTCGCCCTCCGGTCCTTCAGTGGTTCCTTCGCCGGGTACGGGCAAGGGCCCGGGAACGGCAACGGCAACGGGGTGGGAAGGCCGGGTCGCCGGCCCGAAGGGCAGCGGCGGCCCGGTCGGCAGCGCGGGCTTGCCTCCGGTGACGGGGTCGGCGCCCCGGCCGTGACCGTGGGTCCCGAAGCGGGCCGCGGCGGCAGGCAGGCTCGACTGCGCAGGGGAAGGCCCGGGAACGGGCATCCGTGGCTCCTAGGTGATGGGGGTGGGCGGTGCGGGACCCTCCCGGGCACGGTCGGGCCGGCCCGGGAGGGTCCGGGCTGCTGGCGGTCGGGCCGTCAGTCGCGCCGGCGGCCGATCTGGACGTTCTCCATCACCCCGAGCGCGTCGGGCACCAGGATGGCGGCGGAGTAGTAGGTGGTGACCAGGTACGAGATGATCGCCTGCTCGCTGATGCCCATGAAGCGCACGGACAGGCCCGGCTCGTACTCCTCCGGAAGTCCGGTCTGGTGCAGGCCGATGACGCCCTGGTTGTCCTCGCCCGTGCGCATGGCGAGGATGGAGCTGGTGTTCTCCTTGCTGATGGGGATCTTGCTGCACGGGAGGATCGGTACCCCGCGCCAGGCCGGAACCTGCTGGCCGCCGAGGTCGACGTGGTCCGGGTAGAGACCGCGGGCGTTGAACTCCCGCCCGATCGCCGCGATGGTCCGGGGGTGGGCGAAGAAGAACTTGGTGCCGCGGCGGCGGCAGAGCAGTTCGTCCATGTCGTCCGGGGTGGGCGGCCCGGAGTGGGTCTGGATGCGCTGCTTGAAGTCGGCGTTGTGCAGGAGCCCGAACTCCCGGTTGTTGACGAGTTCGTACTCCTGGCGCTCGCGCAGCGCCTCGATGGTGAGTCGGAGCTGCTCCTCGGTCTGGTTGTGCGGGCCGTTGTAGAGGTCGGCGACACGTGTGTGGACCCGGAGCACGGTCTGGGCGATGGAGAGTTCGTACTCGCGCGGCTTGAGTTCGTAGTCGACGAAGGTGCCGGGGAGCGCGGCTTCGCCGGTGTGGCCGGCGGACATCGCGATCTCGGCCTCGCCGTGCTTGTTCTGCCGCTGGTGCGGGAGCGAGCCGAACCGCTCGACGTGGGCCCGGAGGTTCGGTGCCGCGTCGAGGACGGCGGCAAAGTCGGCGCGGGAGAGGGTGAGCAGGGTGCCGGAGGTCTCGGCGGTGGCCGTGTAGTCGGCCGTCGCGTCCGCGTCCAGCAGCGCGTTCTCACCGAAACGGTCGCCGTCGGCCAGTACCGAGACGGCGATGGCGTCGCCGTACTTGCCGACCGAGGTCTGGCTGACGCGGCCGTGGGCGATCAGGTGGATCCGGTCGGCGACGGCCCCGCGCTCGATCAGCACCTCGCCGGCGCGGAAGTCACGCTGGACGCACCGGTCGGCGAGCGTGACCAGCACCTGCTCGTCCTCGAAGCCGCGCAGCATGGCGAGTTCGCCGAGTTCGCGCGGAATCACCCGGACGTCCGCCCCGTCCTGGACGAACTCGATGCGGCCGTCGCCGACGGTGTAGGTGAGGCGGCGGTTGACACGGTAGGTGCCGCCCTTGGTCTCCACCCAGGGGAGCGTCTTCAGGAGCCACCTGGAGGTGATCTCCTGCATCTGCGGGGCGGACTTGGTCGTGGTGGCAAGGTTGCGGGCGGCCGCCGTGCCCAGACTGGTCTGCCGGATCGGCTCCAGCTGCGCCTCTGGGCTGGTGTCCACGGTCATCGCGCAGGGCTCTCCTTCGTGCGGGCGGTGATCGGCGCATGCGTGTGCACGTCACCATTGAAAGAAGAAAAATAGGGTGAATACCCGGGCAATCCCTCTAGATCCGCAAGCACACTAACGGCCCATGGAGCGGATGCCCCATGGAGGGACGGGGGGATTACCTCGATTCGGTGATCTTGAGCCGCGCCGTGTTTGATCAATGCCTCAGCGGTTCCGGACACGTGTGCCGTGCACTTTCCGCCAAGACCACGACGGAATGTCAACTTCCTCATCAGTCATGCCGGTTGTCCGGCCGGCCGAACGGCATACGGGCGTCCTCCCCGCCCCGGGTACGCTCCCCGGCCGGGCGGCGGACCCCCGCGGACGGCCCCCGCGGAGGGGCGGAAAGGTGACCGCAGCGCGGGTCGTGCGGTACGAAGATTCCTGTGAAGGAACAGATCCGGCCCTCGACCGTGCGCGTGTTCATCGCGCTCGCCCCGCCCGACGACGCCAAAGAGGAGCTCGCGCGGGCGCTGCGGCCCGCCTACGCGGCGTACCCGGGCCTGCGGTGGAACCGCATCGAGGACTGGCACATCACCCTGGCGTTCCTCGGCGAGCTCCCGGTGGGAACCGTGCCGCTGCTGCGGCCCCCGCTCGCGGAGCTGGCCGCGACCCGCCAAGGCCTCGACCTGGCGCTGAGCGGTGGCGGACACTTCGACGAGCGGGTCCTGTGGAGCGGGATCGGCGGGGACGTCGAAGGCCTGCAGGTACTGGCCTCCGAGGTGCGCGCCGTGGTCAGGGCATGCGGTGTCCCCTTCGAGGACCGGCCGCTGCGCCCCCATCTCACACTGGCCCGGACCCGCCGCAACGATCCCGCGTGCGTGGTGGAGGCCGCCGCCGGACTGGCCGCGTTCTCCGGTCGCCGGTGGCTGACCGCACGCCTGCACCTGGTCGGCAGCAACATCGGCCGCGGCCCGGGCCCGATCCACTACCGCGACATCGAGGCCTGGAGCTTCCACCACGGCGACCGAGGCCGCGCCGGAACGTGATGCGGCCCCGCGGGGGTGCCCCTCTCCCGCGGCGTCGTCACCGCCCACCTCCAGCGCCATCCAGCCGAACGCACCCTGCTCCAGTAGCTGTTGGCGCTCCCCGAGGCCGGGGCGGATGCCACCCGCGGGCCGGCCGCGCCCGGGCGGATCGCGTGCAGTGCGGTCGTGGTCGCCCCCCGGCGGTGCCTCCTGCACGTCCGGCGCGGGTCCGGCGGCCTGTCCGCCCTGCCCGGCGGGCCCGGCGACCGTACGCTCCTGGCCGCGGCGCTGCGCGCCGTCCGCGAGGAGGCGGGGATCGCGCCGGCCGCTCTCTGCCACACCGCCGAGTACCGGGACGTACCGGTCGGCTTCGGCGTCCGCGCCGTCGCAGCGGGGCCCGGCCGGGGTGAACCGGATCGCCCGCACCAGAAGATCACTGAAAATCTGGGGTTCTGGCCCCGCGTCAGCACCCGCGAGGCCAGAAC
>NZ_JBHYMC010000050.1:15814-52568 GCF_042742535.1 Streptomyces sp. NPDC058880 | reverse complement strand
ACGCCCGGTTACATTCCGAACCCGGAAGCTAAGCCTTTCAGCGCCGATGGTACTGCAGGGGGGACCCTGTGGGAGAGTAGGACGCCGCCGAACAACCCGCCCTTTTAGCTCAGTCGGTAGAGCGTCTCCATGGTAAGGAGAAGGTCAACGGTTCGATTCCGTTAAAGGGCTCACAACAGAAAGGCCCCCGCCATCAGGCGGGGGCCTTTTTGCGTTAGTGGCTCCGTAGCAGGCCTCATGACGGCCTCCGGTGTGCGGATCGCGTCGAGGAACACGTACGAGGAAGCCGGCACAGGCACCGAGGCCAATGCCGTGACCGTCGACGCACGCACCGCGGTCAGTCGCCGGCCCGGGGGTGGGGTACGCGGAAGGCCAGGATCGCCATGTCGTCCGAGGCGGGCTCGGCCGCGAAGCGCTCCACCGCGCGCAGGACACGCGAAGCCACCGCACCCGCGGTCAGGCCCGTGCAGGTCGTGAGGACCTCCGTGAGACCGTCATCGCCGAGCATGCGGCTGCCCTCGCGCCGCTCGGTCACGCCGTCCGTGACACACAGCAGGACGTCGCCCGGATCGAGGGTGACGGTCTGCTCGTACAGGTCCAGGTCCTCGATCACACCCAGCAGGGGCTGAGGCTCCGCGGCCGCGTCGACCTCGCCGTTCGGGCGCAGGCGCAGCGGGAGCGGATGGCCCGCGCAGACGACCTTCATGAGGGCGCCGCCGTCCGGCTGCGGATGGAGCTCGCCGTAGAGGAGGGTGAGGAAGCGGCTGCGCGCCCCCTCGTCGAGGATGGCCGCGTTCAGGCGTTCCAGGACGGCGGGGCCGCCGAGGCCCTCACGGGCCAGGAGGCGCAGGGCGTGCCGGGCCAGGCCGGTCACTGCGGCAGCCTCCGGGCCGGTGCCGCAGACGTCGCCGATGGCGAACCCGTAGGCGCCGTCGCGGATCGGGAAGACGTCGTAGAAGTCGCCGCCCACCTCGTTGCCCTCGCCGGCCGCGCGGTAGATGACCTCGACCTCCATGCCGGGGATGGCGGGGGAGCCGGGCGGCAGCAGGCTGCGCTGCAGGGACCGGCTGATCGCTGTCCGCTCGGAGTAGAGGCGGGCGTTGTCCAGGGCGAGGGCGGCCCGGCGGGAGAGGTCCTCGGCGAGTTCGAGGATCTCCTGGCGGAAGTGCTCCTCCCGCGGCTTGCCGAGGGTGAGCATCCCGATGACGCGGTTGCGGGCGAGGAGAGGCAGGACCACCGTCTCGCCGCCGACCGCAAGGGCGGTCTCGGGCCACGGGCGGGCGCCGGCCTCGCGGACCGGTTCGGGCGGACTGACCCGGGACAGCAGGGCCTTCAGGCCGTCGATGCGGTCCTCGTCCTCGTGGAGGACATAACTGAGGTAGGGGTCCGAGGACTGGTCCGCGATGGTGTAGACGGCGCACCACGTGGCGAGCGTCGGGACGGTCATCTGAGCCATGAGGGCCAGGGTCTGGTCCCGGTCCAGGGTGCCGGCCAGCAGGTCGGAGGCCTCGACGAGGAAGGACAGGGAGCCGCGGCGCAGCCGCTCCAGTTCGCCGAGGCGGGCGGACTCCACCGCCAGGGCGATGCGGTCGGCGGCGAACTGGAGGTGGAGCGCCTCCTCGTTCGAGTAGCGGCCGGGGCTCTCGGCGGCCACGCCCAGGGAGCCGGTCAGTCGCCCCTCGACCTTGAGGGGGACGGTGACCGCGGAGCGCATGCCGGTGGACTCCAGGAGCGGAACCGCTCCGGGCACGGCGACGAGGTCGTCGTGGACGGCAGGCATCCGGGCAGAGCCGTAGCGGTTGGTGCCGGCCTCGACCGGGACGCGGGCGAAGCGCTGGCGAGTGGACGGCAGACCGGTGGTGGCCCGGACCTCCAGCTCTGTCTCGTCGTCGGTGGCGAGGAGCAGGAAGGCGGAGTCGGCGTCGAGGAGGTCGCGGGCCCGCTCGACCGTGCGCTGCAGCAGGCTGTCGAGGTCGTCGGGGGCGGGTGAGCCGATGAAGACCTCGAAGGGGTCGGTGGCACGGGGCTCGGCGAAGTGGCCGCCGTCGGTGGAAGGCGTCCGTACGGGGCTCTGGAGCAGGGCCCGCTCGTCGTCGTGGACGAGGAGGCAGACGGTGGAGGGTTCGCCGTGCGCGTCCCGGACGCGCAGGTGCGAGGCGTAGACCGGGATGACGCGGCCGTCAGCTCCCCGGACGCCGTAGCTGCCCTCCCAGCGGGACAGGCGCAGCGCCTCGGCGATGCCGGTTCCGGTGCCCGGGGTTTGCGGCCACGCGGCGAGCTCGGCGAGCGGGCGGCCGACCGCCTTCTCGGCGGCGTGCCCGAAGATGTGCTCGGCGTCCTCGTTCCAGGCGGAGACGGTATCGGCCGAGTCGACCTGGAGGACGGCGACGCGGACCCGGCTGTCGGCGAGCGGAAGCAGCCGGTCGGGGACGACGGGCCCGGCGGAGCGCGTACCGACCGGCCGGTCCGGCAGGTCGAGGCGGAACCACACGTGCTTGTGGGTGGCGGTGTACTCGACGCCCCAGCGGGTGGCCAGTGCGGCGCACAGCATCAGCCCGCGGCCGTTCTCACGGTCCGGGTCGGCGTACGGGCGCTCGCCGGGGTGCCGCAGCGGCAGCTCGCGCTCCGGGTAGCGGTCGGCGACCTCGACCCGGACACCGTCCTCGGTGCGCAGGCACAGGACCTCGGCCCTGGTTCCGGCGTGGACCACGGCATTGGTGACGAGCTCGCTGGTGAGGACCACCGCGTCGTCGACGATGTCCGCGAACCCCCAGCCCTGCAGGGTGTCGCGGACGAACGCGCGAGCGGCGGCGACCGAGCGCCCGAGAGGATCGAAGCTGGCAGCCGCCCGTGCCGTGATCACGAATCTCCTTCGACGCGGTTGGACATCGGTTGCCAGGTTACTTACCTTCGCGGACGGCATGGTGCCGTCGTCCGGGAATCCACTCGCAGGGTACGACCGGTGTGCGATGGTGCCGAAGTGTTATGGCCGGGTTCGGACAGGGTGAAACACTGGGCAGGCTTGCAGAGCCGGCTCGTGATGAGTCAGGTGTCCGGTTGAACGGCGGTCGACCCTTTCGGGAGGGACACGGTGGAGTCTGGCGCGGTGGTGCGGCGTACGGGGACGCGGCCGAAGGGCGGGCGGTCCCGGCGCGGCGGCACGACAGAAGTCGATACCGCCGCTCTGAACCGGCTGCTCACGGCCCTGGTGTCGATGCGGGACGGAAACTTCCGCAAGCGGTTGACGGTGTCGGGCGACGGGGTGATGGCGGAGATCGCCGCCGTCTACAACGAGGTCGCCGACCGCAATCTCCACCTGACCGGGGAGCTGTCCCGGGTCCGGCGGATGGTGGGCCGTGAGGGGAAGCTGAGCGAACGGCTGGAAACGGGTGCCTGCGAGGGCTCCTGGGCGGCCGCGATCGACGCCTCCAACCAGCTGGTGGACGATCTGGCCCGGCCGGTGTCCGAGGTGGGACGGGTGCTGTCGGCGGTTGCCGAGGGTGACCTGGACCAGCGGATGGACCTGCGAACCCAGGCCGCCGAGGGGGCGGGGCATCCGCTGCGCGGGGAGTTCCTGAAGGTCGGGCGCACCGTCAACAACCTGGTCGACCAGTTGTCGGCGTTCACCGACGAGGTGACGCGCGTGGCGCTGGAGGTGGGCACCGAGGGCAAGCTCGGCGGTCAGGCCCAGGTGCGCGGAATGTCCGGTTCCTGGAAGGATCTGACCGACTCCGTCAACACGATGGCGTACCGGCTCACCGCGCAGGTGCGTGACATCGCCCTCGTCACGACGGCGGTCGCCAAGGGCGACCTGTCGCGCAAGGTCACGGTGCACGTGGCCGGTGAGATGCTCCAGCTGAAGAACACCGTGAACACCATGGTGGATCAGCTGTCGTCCTTCTCGTCCGAGGTGACCAGGGTCGCCCGCGAGGTGGGCACGGAGGGCGAGCTGGGCGGCCAGGCGAAGGTGCCCGGGGTCGCCGGCGTGTGGAAGGATCTGACCGACTCCGTCAACACGATGGCCGGGAACCTGACGGCCCAGGTGCGCGGGATCGCCCAGGTGACGACGGCGGTCGCCAACGGCGACCTGTCGCAGAAGGTGCGGGTCAGCGCGCGCGGCGAGGTCGCGCAGCTGGCCGAAACGATCAACCAGATGACGGAGACGCTGCGCACCTTCGCGGACGAGGTGACGCGGGTGGCCAGCGAGGTCGGTGCCAAGGGCCTGCTGGGCGGTCAGGCGCAGGTGCCGGGTGCGGCGGGGACCTGGAAGGACCTCACCGACTCGGTGAACACGGTCTTCCGCAACCTCACCACCCAGGTGCGGGACATCGCGCAGGTGACCACGGCGGTGGCGAACGGCGATCTGTCCCAGAAGGTCACGGTCGATGTCGCCGGCGAGATGCTGGAGCTGAAGAACACCGTCAACACGATGGTCGACCAGCTCCAGTCCTTCGGCGCGGAAGTGACCCGGGTGGCCCGTGAGATCGGCGTCGAGGGCGAGCTGGGCGGTCAGGCGCAGGTGCCGGGTGCGGCGGGGACCTGGAAGGACCTCACCGACTCGGTGAACACCGCCTTCCGCAACCTCACCGGGCAGGTCCGCAACATCGCGCAGGTGACCACGGCGGTGGCGAACGGCGACCTGTCCCAGAAGGTCACGGTGGACGTCTCCGGCGAGATGCTCCAGCTGAAGAACACCGTCAACACGATGGTGGACCAGCTCTCCTCGTTCGCGGACCAGGTCACGCGGATGGCGCGGGACGTGGGCACGGAGGGCCGGCTCGGCGGTCAGGCCAGGGTCGAGGGGGTCTCGGGCACCTGGAAGGAGCTCACGGACTCCGTCAACTTCATGGCCGGCAACCTCACCTCGCAGGTGCGCCAGATCGCGCAGGTGACCACGGCGGTGGCGCGGGGCGACCTGTCGCAGAAGATCGACGTGGACGCCCGGGGCGAGATCCTGGAGCTGAAGAACACCATCAACACGATGGTCGACCAGCTCTCCGCCTTCGCCGAGCAGGTGACGCGGGTGGCCCGGGACGTGGGTACGGAAGGCCGCCTGGGTGGTCAGGCGCAGGTGCCCGGCGTGGCCGGTGTCTGGCGCGACCTGACGGACTCGGTGAACGGCATGGCCGGGAACCTGACCTCGCAGGTGCGCAACATCGCCCAGGTCGCCACGGCGGTGGCGCGGGGCGACCTGTCGCAGAAGATCGACGTGGACGCCCGGGGCGAGATCCTGGAGCTGAAGAACACCCTCAACACGATGGTCGACCAGCTCTCGAACTTCGCCGAGCAGGTGACCCGGGTGGCCCGGGAGGTGGGCACCGAGGGCATCCTCGGCGGTCAGGCCGAGGTCAAGGGTGTCTCCGGCACCTGGAAGGACCTCACCCAGTCCGTCAACTTCATGGCGAACAACCTGACCTCGCAGGTGCGCAACATCGCCGAGGTGACGACGGCGGTCGCGATGGGCGACCTCTCCAAGAAGATCACCGTCGATGCCAAGGGCGAGATCCTCGAACTCGTCACGACCGTCAACACGATGGTCGACCAGCTGTCGTCCTTCGCGGAGCAGGTGACGCGGGTGGCCCGGGAGGTGGGTACCGAGGGCATCCTGGGCGGCCAGGCCCGGGTCCGGGGGGTCACCGGCATCTGGAAGGACCTCAGCGATAACGTCAACACGATGGCCGGGAACCTGACGGCCCAGGTGCGCGGGATCGCCCAGGTCTCGGCGGCCGTCGCCAACGGCGACCTGACGAAGAAGGTGACGGTCGAGGCGCGCGGCGAGGTCGCGCAGCTCGCCGACACCGTCAACACGATGGTGAAGACCCTGTCGTCGTTCGCCGACGAGGTGACCCGGGTGGCCCGGGAGGTGGGTACGGAGGGCCGCCTCGGCGGTCAGGCGCACGTGCCGGGTGTCTCCGGCACGTGGAAGGACCTCACCGACTCGGTGAACTTCATGGCGTCCAACCTCACCGGCCAGGTGCGGCAGATCGCGATGGTCACGACCGCCATCGCCAAGGGCGACATGACCAAGAAGATCGACATCGACGCCCGGGGCGAGATCCTGGAGCTCAAGACCACCATCAACACGATGGTCGACCAGTTGTCCTCCTTCGCGGAGCAGGTGACGCGGGTCGCCCGCGAGGTGGGTACCGAGGGCATCCTGGGCGGCCAGGCCCGGGTCCGGGACGTCGACGGGACCTGGCGGGACCTGACCGAGTCCGTGAACGAGATGGCCGGCAACCTCACCCGCCAGGTGCGCGCGATCGCGGCCGTGGCGACCGCGGTGACCCGCGGGGACCTCAGCCTGAAGGTCGACGTCGATGCGGCGGGGGAGATCCAGGCCCTCCAGGACAACATCAACACGATGATCGTCAACCTGCGGGACACCACCCTGGCCAACAAGGAGCAGGACTGGCTCAAGGGCAACCTGGCCCGCATCTCCGCACTGATGCAGGGCCGCCGGGACCTGGACGACGTCGCCTCGCTGATCATGAGCGAGCTGACGCCCGTGGTCTCCGCACAGCACGGGGCCTTCTTCCTGGTGGTGCCGGCCGGCGGTGCCACCGAGATCGGTGCGGACGGGGGCGCGAACGGGGCGTACGAGCTGCGGATGCGCGGGAGCTACGCCTACGCGGGCGGACAGATGCCCCTCTCCTTCCGGCCGGGGGAGGGACTGATCGGGGCGGTCGCCGAGGAGAAGCGGACGATCCTGGTCGAGAACACTCCGCCGGGCTACCTGAAGATCTCCTCGGGTCTCGGCGAGGCCCCGCCGGCGCACGTGATCGTGCTGCCGGTGCTGTTCGAGGGGAAGGTGCTCGGCGTCATCGAGCTGGCGTCCTTCACGCCCTTCACGCAGATCCAGAAGGACTTCCTCAGCCAGATCGCCGAGATGATCGGTACGAGCGTCAACACCATCAGCGTCAACTCCAAGACGGAGATGCTGCTGAAGCAGTCGCAGGAGATGACCGAGCAGCTGCGCGAGCGTTCCGACGAGCTGGAGAACCGGCAGAAGGCGCTGCAGGCCGCCAACGCGGAGCTGGAGGAGAAGGCCGAACTGCTGGCGCAGCAGAACCGGGACATCGAGGTGAAGAACACCGAGATCGAGGAGGCCCGGCAGGTCCTGGAGGAGCGCGCCGAGCAGCTGGCGGTCTCGATGCGCTACAAGTCCGAGTTCCTGGCGAACATGTCGCACGAGCTGCGCACGCCCCTGAACTCGCTGCTGATCCTGGCCAAGCTGCTCGCCGACAACGCGGACGAGAACCTGTCGCCGAAGCAGGTGGAATTCGCCGAGACCATCCACGGCGCGGGCTCGGACCTGCTCCAGCTGATCAACGACATCCTCGACCTGTCGAAGGTCGAGGCCGGGAAGATGGACGTCTCGCCGACCCGGATCGCGCTGGTCCAGCTCGTGGACTACGTGGAGGCGACCTTCCGGCCGCTGACGGCGGAGAAGGGTCTCGACTTCTCGGTACGGGTCTCCCCGGAGCTCCCCGCGACCCTGCACACCGACGAGCAGCGGCTGCTCCAGGTGCTGCGCAACCTGCTGTCGAACGCGGTGAAGTTCACCGACACCGGTGCGGTGGAGCTGGTGATCCGGCCCGCCGGGGCCGATGTGCCCGCCGAGATCCGTGAGCAGCTGCTGGAGGCTGGTTCGCTGCGGGAGGCGGACGGGGACCTGATCGCCTTCTCGGTCACCGACACCGGCATCGGGATCGCGGCCGGCAAGATGCTGGTGATCTTCGAAGCCTTCAAGCAGGCGGACGGGACCACGAGCCGCAAGTACGGCGGCACCGGGCTCGGGCTGTCCATCAGCCGCGAGATCGCCCGGCTGCTGGGTGGGGAGATCCATGCGGCGAGCGAGCCGGGCCGCGGCTCCACCTTCACGCTGTACCTTCCGCTGCACCCGAGCGAGCTGCCGCCGCAGGGCTACGCGCCGCCCACGCCGGGGGGAGCTCGCGGCGAGCTGTACCGGCGGTCCCTCGACGGGGCGCGGCCCGGGCTGCCGGCCGCGCCCGCGGACGCACCGGCGGCGCAGCCTCAGCCGGTGCCGCCCGCTCCGGCGGAGGCCGCGGCGGGGCAGGGCGGTGGGGCTGCGCTGTTCCGCCGCCGCCGCAAGGCGCTGGGCGGCCCGGAGCCGCGTACGGCGGTGCCGGGGCAGCCGAACGCGGCGGGCGCCGAGGGCGGCTGGGACGCTGCGCAGGAGGAGCTTCCGGCGGTGGCGCGGACGTACGACTTCCGCAGTGAGCGGGTGCTCATCGTGGACGACGACGTCCGCAACGTCTTCGCGCTCACCAGCGTGCTGGAGCAGCACGGGCTGGTGGTGCTGTACGCGGAGAACGGGCGGGAGGGCATCGAGGTGCTGGAGCAGCACGACGACGTGAAGGTCGTGCTGATGGACATCATGATGCCCGAGATGGACGGGTACGCCACGACCTCGGCGATCCGGCGGATGCCGCAGTTCGCCGGCCTGCCGATCATCGCGCTGACGGCCAAGGCGATGAAGGGGGACCGGGAGAAGGCGATCGACTCGGGTGCTTCCGACTACGTCACCAAGCCGGTCGACCCCGACTACCTGCTGTCCGTCATGGAGCAGTGGATGCGGGGCAAGTGACCGGAGGGAAGCGGAACCGCGGCGGCGACCGACCTGCTGCCGCCGCGGTGGTGTGGGAGAGCGGCGAACGGGGAACCTTCTGCTCTCCCACAGCGTTTCCGCTTCGTGCACAGTGACATCTTGGTGACAGGGTGTGGCGATCTCGGGACTGGGGCTACGATGACCGGCACAAGGACGGACGGCGCACGGGTGTCGTCCTCTGGGGCGGGGCCCGGCGCACAGGCCGGTGCCAGGAGCCGGGGAGGCCCCATGCCGGGGCGAGGAGGACAGGGCATGGTGCAGAAGGCCAAGATCCTCCTGGTCGACGACCGGCCGGAGAATCTGCTGGCGCTGGAGGCCATCCTCTCCGCGCTCGATCAGACACTGGTCCGGGCGTCGTCGGGGGAGGAGGCGCTCAAAGCGCTACTCACGGACGATTTCGCGGTCATCCTGCTGGATGTCCAGATGCCCGGTATGGACGGATTCGAGACGGCCGCGCACATCAAGCGGCGGGAGCGGACCCGGGACATCCCGATCATCTTCCTCACCGCGATCAACCACGGTCCGCACCACACCTTCCGTGGTTACGCGGCGGGCGCGGTCGACTACATCTCCAAGCCGTTCGACCCGTGGGTGCTGCGGGCGAAGGTCTCCGTGTTCGTGGAGCTCTACACGAAGAACTGCCAACTGCGGGAGCAAGCGGCCCTGCTGAGGCTCCAGCTGGAAGGCAGCAGCTCCAACGGCGTGGACGCAGGCAAGGAGGCGGCGGGCCTGCTGGCCGAGCTCTCCGCACGGCTCGCGGCGGTCGAGGAGCAGGCCGAAGCGCTGAGCAAGCAACTCGGCGAGGATGCGGCCGATGCCGGGGTCGTGGCGACCGCGGCCCATCTGGAACGCAAACTCACCGGACTGCGCCGGGCACTCGACGCGCTGGAGCCCGGCAGCGCCGGAGGGGCTCCGGCGCTGCCCTCGCAGAACTGACCGTGCTCGCGTCCGGCCTGGCGGGCCGTCAAAGTGCCCACCCGGACGACGACACGATCGGGTGAAGGGGTGGGCACGCGTGTCCACCGGCGCGCGCACCGGTAACCTCGGCCCATGGCCTCACGTACGTCCGGCAAGGGTTCCCCGAGCACCGCGGGCACCGCGAAGGGCCGCACCGGCCGTACGACGGCGCCCGCGAAGAAGGCCGCCCCGGCACGCAAGCCCCCGGCGAAGAAGGCCGCGGCCGCACGGCGCGCCCCGGCGAAGAAGGCCGCGGCCAAGCCCGTGCCGTCTCCGACGAGCGGCGTGCTGCGACTGGTGCGGGCCCTGTGGCTGGGGTGCGCCCACGCGGTCGGCGCGGTCTTCCGCGGGCTCGGCCAGGGAGCCAGGAACCTCGACCCCGCCCACCGCAAGGACGGGGTGGCGCTGCTCCTCCTCGCGCTCGCCCTGATCGTCGCCGCCGGTACCTGGTCGAACCTGAGCGGTCCCGTCGGAGACCTGGTGACCATGCTGATCACCGGGCTCTTCGGGCGGCTGGACCTGCTCGTGCCGATGCTGCTCGGCGTCATGGCGGTGCGTTTCATCCGCCACCCCGACCAGGCCGACGCCAACGGCCGGATCGGCATCGGGCTGTCCGCCCTCGTGGTCGGTGTCCTGGGCCTGGTCCACATCGCCTGCGGGGCACCCGGCCGCGACGAGGGCACCACCGCCATGCAGAACGCCGGCGGGCTCATCGGCTGGGCCGCCTCCAAGCCACTGATCTTCACCATGGGTGCCCCGCTGGCCGTGCCCATGCTGGTGCTGCTGACGGTCTTCGGGCTGCTCGTGGTCACCGCGACCCCGGTCAACGCGATCCCGCAGCGGCTGCGCCGGCTCGGCATCCGGCTCGGGATCGTCGCGCCGAACGAGTACGACGAGGGCTACGGGGAGGCCGCGGGCGGGCCCGCCGCCCGGCACGACCCCGAGCAGTGGCGGGCCCGCTCGGGGGCGCCCGAGGGTTCCGGCGACCCCGCGGACGCCGCCGAGGAGGAGGCGCTGGCCCGGCGGCGCCGGCCGCGCAAGGCCGCCGCACGTCCGGCGATCGACCGGGAGATGGACGCCGTCGACGTGGCCGCGGCCGCCGCCGCGGCACTGGATGGAGCGGTCTACGGCGGCATGCCGCCCTCCCCGCTCGTCGCCGACCTCACGCACGGGATCACCGCCGAGCGGGAGGGCGTGGAGGTCACCGCCCCGGTGCCGACCGCCCGCGGCGGGCTCTCCGCCGGGACCGCCGCACCGTCGGCCGCGCCCGAGAGTGCCGAGCAGCCGCACGCCACCACCGCCGCGGCCTCCGGAACGCTGGCGGTGCCCGACCTGACCAAGGCCCCGCCGGAGGCCCAGCCGCTGCCGCCCCGCGCCGAGCAGCTCCAGCTGCGCGGGGACATCACCTACTCCCTGCCCTCGCTGGACCTGCTGGAGAAGGGCGGTCCGGGCAAGACCCGCAGCGCCGCCAACGACGCCGTGGTGGCCTCCCTGCGCAACGTCTTCACCGAGTTCAAGGTGGACGCCGACGTCACCGGCTTCACCCGGGGCCCGACGGTCACCCGCTACGAGGTCACCCTCGGCGCGGCCGTCAAGGTCGAGCGGATCACCGCGCTGACCAAGAACATCGCCTACGCCGTGGCCAGCCCCGACGTGCGCATCATCAGTCCGATCCCGGGCAAGTCCGCGGTCGGCATCGAGATTCCCAACACCGACCGTGAGATGGTCAACCTGGGCGACGTACTGCGCCTCGCGGACGCGGCCGAGGACGACCACCCGATGCTGGTCGCGCTCGGCAAGGACGTCGAGGGTGGCTACGTCATGGCCAACCTCGCCAAGATGCCCCACGTACTGGTCGCCGGTGCGACGGGCTCCGGCAAGTCCTCCTGCATCAACTGCTTGATCACCTCGATCATGGTCCGGGCCACCCCGGAGGACGTCCGGATGGTCCTCGTCGACCCCAAGCGGGTCGAGCTGACGGCGTACGAGGGCATCCCGCACCTGATCACGCCGATCATCACCAACCCCAAGCGGGCTGCCGAGGCACTTCAGTGGGTCGTGCGCGAGATGGACCTGCGCTATGACGACCTGGCCGCCTTCGGCTACCGGCACATCGACGACTTCAACCAGGCCATCCGGGACGGGAAGATCAAGCTCCCGCCAGGCAGCGAGCGCGAGCTCAGCCCCTACCCGTACCTGCTGGTGATCGTCGACGAGCTGGCCGACCTGATGATGGTGGCCCCGCGCGACGTCGAGGACTCGATCGTCCGCATCACCCAGCTGGCCCGCGCCGCCGGCATCCACCTGGTGCTGGCCACCCAGCGGCCCTCGGTCGACGTGGTCACGGGACTGATCAAGGCGAATGTGCCCTCGCGCCTCGCCTTCGCGACCTCCTCGCTGGCCGACAGCCGGGTCATCCTCGACCAGCCCGGTGCCGAGAAGCTCATCGGCAAGGGGGACGGGTTGTTCCTGCCGATGGGGGCGAACAAGCCCGTCCGCCTCCAGGGCGCCTTCGTCACCGAGGAGGAGATCGCCGGGATCGTCACGCACTGCAAGGACCAGATGGCGCCCGTCTTCCGAGACGACGTCACCGTGGGGCAGAAGCAGAAGAAGGAGATCGACGAGGAGATCGGCGACGACCTGGACCTGTTGTGCCAGGCGGCGGAGCTCGTCGTCACCACGCAGTTCGGCTCCACCTCGATGCTCCAGCGCAAGCTGCGGGTGGGCTTCGCGAAGGCCGGTCGGCTCATGGACCTCATGGAGTCGCGGGGCATCGTCGGGCCGAGCGAGGGTTCGAAGGCGCGTGACGTCCTGCTGAAGGCCGACGACCTGGACGGCGTGCTCGCGGTCATCCGGGGCGAGACGGATTCGTAGTGAAATCGCGGGCAACCGTTTCCCCTGGGCCCGCGTCAAGTTGAACGGAGGGGCGGCTGCGCGCACGACTCGCGTACGGTGTCGGGCCGCCACGCCGAAGGGGACCTCCCGTCGCCATTCGTATGGCGTAGGAAGGGCACCCTCCGGTTGCTCCACCCTTTCGTCACCCCCCTAGACTGGACATCCAGCAGGTGGCTACACGCTCGAAAGGCGCCCTTGTGTCCATCGGCAACTCCAACTCCCCCGAAGAAGAGCGGCCTTCGACCGACGACCGGTCCGAGGACCGTCTCGTCGAACGTTCCGTCGAAGAGCCGTCCATCGGGTCGGCCCTCAAGAAGGCCCGGATCGCCGCCGGGCTCACAGTCGACGACGTCAGTTCCCTCACCCGCGTGCGCATCCCGATCGTGCACGCGATCGAAGAGGACGACTTCACGCGGTGCGGCGGCGACGTCTACGCCCGCGGCCACATCCGTACGCTCGCCCGCGCCGTCCACCTCGACCCGGCACCGCTGGTCGACAGCTACGACGCGGCCCACGGCGGCCGGCCGGCACCCACGCCCGCCGCGCCGATGTTCGAGGCGGAGCGGATCCGCCCCGAGCGCCAGCGGCCCAATTGGACCGCGGCCATGGTCGCGGCCATCGTCGCCGTGATCGGCTTCGTGGGCTTCACCGCCTTCAGCGGCGGAGGCGAGAAGGAAAAGCGCCCGGTGGCGGAAGGATCCGCCTCCCCCAAGCCCGCACCCAAGCAGACCGGCGGCAAGCCGGCCGCGCTGCCCTCCCAGGCTCCGTCGGCCGCCCAGCCGGACCCCTCCGACAGCGCCATCGCCGCCGCGCCCAAGGACCTCGTCACGGTCGTCCTGACGGCCGACACGGGCGAGAGCTGGATTTCCGCGAAGGACTCCACGGGCCGGCTCCTCTTCGACGGCACCCTCGTCCGGGGCGAGTCGAAGACCTTCACGGACAAGGAGTCCGTCGACCTCGTGCTCGGCGACGCCGGGGCCGTGAAGCTCTTCGTGAACGGCAAGGAGATCAAGGACGACTTCCAGCGAGGCCAGGTGGAACGCCTCACCTACACCAAGGAAGACCCCTCCCAGGGCCAGCCGCAGGCGGGCTGACCGAGGCGCCGCCCCAGGGCGGCGGGCGAGGACCGAGATCCCCGGGGCGCTCCGCGCACCCCGGGGATCTTGATGTGCGGGGACGCGCGGCGGGGGCCGGCGCCGGGACGAAGTAGTCTTGAGTCCATGCCCGAACGCCGTACCGTCGCCCTTGTCACTCTTGGCTGCGCCCGTAACGAGGTGGACTCGGAGGAGCTCGCAGGCCGCTTGGCGGCGGATGGCTGGGAGCTCGTCGAGGACGCCGCCGAAGCGGACGTAGCCGTCGTCAACACCTGTGGCTTCGTCGAAGCCGCCAAGAAGGACTCCGTAGACGCCCTGCTGGAAGCCAACGATCTCAAGGATCACGGCAAGACCCAGGCCGTCGTCGCGGTCGGCTGCATGGCCGAGCGCTACGGCAAGGAGCTCGCCGAGGCCCTTCCCGAGGCCGACGGGGTCCTCGGCTTCGACGACTACGCCGACATCTCCAACCGCCTCCAGGTCATCCTCAGCGGGGGCAGTGTCGAAGCCCACACCCCGCGCGACCGCCGCCAGCTGCTGCCGATCAGCCCCGCCGCGCGCCAGGCCGCCGACGTCGCCCTCCCCGGGCACGCCCAGGCGCCCGCCGAGGAGCCCGCCGAGGCCCCCGCGGACCTGCCCGAGGGTGTCGCTCCCGCCTCCGGCCCGCGCGCCCCGCTGCGCCGCCGCCTGGGCAAGAGCCCGGTGGCCTCGGTCAAGCTGGCCTCCGGCTGTGACCGGCGCTGCTCCTTCTGTGCCATCCCGTCCTTCCGCGGGTCCTTCATCTCCCGCCGCCCCGGCGACGTGCTGGGCGAGACCCGCTGGCTCGCCGAGCAGGGCGTCAAGGAGATCATGCTGGTCTCCGAGAACAACACCTCGTACGGCAAGGACCTCGGCGACATCCGGCTGCTGGAGACCCTGCTGCCCGAGCTCGCCGCCGTCGACGGGATCGAGCGCGTCCGGGTCAGCTACCTGCAGCCCGCCGAGATGCGCCCGGGCCTGATCGACGTGCTGACCTCGACCCCCAAGGTCGCGCCGTACTTCGACCTGTCCTTCCAGCACTCGGCCCCCGACGTGCTGCGCGCGATGCGCCGCTTCGGTGACACCGACCGCTTCCTGGAGCTGCTCGACACCATCCGCTCCAAGGCTCCGCAGGCCGGCGTCCGATCCAACTTCATCGTCGGCTTCCCCGGCGAGACGGAAGCCGACTTCGCCGAGCTGGAGCGTTTCCTCACCCACGCCCGCCTCGATGCGATCGGCGTCTTCGGCTACTCCGACGAGGACGGCACCGAGGCCGTCACCTACGAGAACAAGCTGGACGAGGACACGATCGCCGAGCGCCTGGCGCACATGCAGCGGCTCGCCGAGGAGCTCACCGCCCAGCGTGCGGAGGAGCGGATCGGCGAGACCCTGGAAGTGCTCGTGGAGACGGTCGTCCCGTTCGACGAGGCGGAGGACGGCGAGGGCGCCTACGGGCGCGCCGCGCACCAGGCCCCCGAAACCGACGGCCAGGTCGTCTTCACGGACGGCACGGGCCTGGTTCCCGGGCGTATCGTCACGGCGAAGGTGGTCGGCAGCCTGGGAGTGGACCTCGTGGCCGAGCCCCTGGACCTGGACTTCGAGGAGGCGGCCGGATGACCGGTGTCCCGGCATCTGCGGCGGGCGGGACCGGCCGCCGGCCGGTCCCCGGCGCGAAGCTGGGGGCTGCGGCGGTCGATCAGGCCAGCCTGTGGAACATCGCCAACATCCTGACGATGATCCGGCTCGTGCTGGTGCCGGGATTCGTCCTGCTGCTGCTCGCCGACGGCGGCTACGACCCGGCGTGGCGGGCCTGGGCCTGGGCGGCGTTCGCCGTCGCGATGATCACGGACATCTTCGACGGGCACCTGGCCCGTACGTACAACCTGGTCACGGACTTCGGCAAGATCGCCGACCCCATCGCCGACAAGGCGATCATGGGGTCGGCGCTGATCTGCCTCTCCTGGCTGGGCGACCTCCCATGGTGGGTGACCGGGGTGATCCTCGGACGGGAGCTCGGGATTACGCTGCTGCGCTTCTGGGTCATCCGGTACGGGGTCATTCCGGCCAGCCGCGGCGGCAAGCTGAAGACGCTGGCCCAGGGCACTGCCGTGGGCATGTACGTCCTCGCACTGACCGGCGCGCTGGCGACGATGCGCTTCTGGGTGATGGCGATCGCGGTCGTGCTGACCGTCGTCACCGGATTGGACTACATCCGCCAGGCGATCGTGCTCCGTCGCCAGGGTCTCGCTGCGGAGCGGGCCGCGCGGTGACCGACGGGGCGGGGGATGCTCCCGTGGCGCAGGGGCGCGCGGGAGCGAGCGGGGGGCGCACGGCCGCTGCGTACGCGCTCCAGCTCCTCGCGGAGAGTGACCAGACGGTCGCCGTCGCGGAATCCCTGACCGGTGGGGTGGTCGCGGCCGAGTTCACGGCCGTCCCGGGCGCCTCCCGGTCCTTCCGCGGTTCGGTCACGGCGTACGCCACGGAGATCAAGCACCGGGTCCTGGGCGTGGACGCGGCCCTACTGGCGGCCGAGGGCGCGGTGAACGCCCAGGTGGCTGCCGAGATGGCGGCCGGTGTGCGCCGGGTGATGGGCGCGTCATGGGGGATCGCGACGACCGGAGTGGCCGGCCCCGAGCCGCAGGACGGGCAGCCGGTGGGCACGGTTTTCGTCGCCGTGGACGGTCCGGGGAGCAGGAAAACGGTCCGTCTGAGGTTGAACGGCTCCCGGGCGGAAATCCGTAGGGAGAGTGCACAGACAGTGCTCGAGCTTCTCTCGGACGAACTCCGTGAGAATGCGCGGGGGCAGGATACGGAACAGAACGGGGGGATTTGATGTTTGCAGCCCTGAGTGAACACGACATCGCTCCCCGCACGGCCGCGGCGCGAGGCGGTACGGTGGGGCGTGAAGGATGCGGCTACACGGTCAGAGGAGGGAGCCACCGATGATTCTGCTCCGTCGCCTGCTGGGTGACGTGCTGCGTCGGCAGCGCCAGCGCCAGGGCCGTACTCTGCGCGAAGTCTCCTCGTCGGCCCGAGTTTCGCTCGGCTATCTCTCCGAGGTGGAGCGGGGGCAGAAGGAGGCATCCTCCGAGCTGCTCTCCGCGATCTGCGACGCGTTGGACGTACGGATGTCCGAGCTGATGCGCGAAGTGAGTGACGAGCTGTCGCTCGCCGAGCTGGCACAGTCGACCGCGGCAAGCGAACCGGTCACCGTACCGGTCCGCCCGATGCTCAATTCGGTCTCGATGGCTTCGGTCGCGGGTCCGGAGCGGGTGACCATCAAGGCGCCTGCGGAAGCGGTGAATGTAGTAGCCGCCTGAGCGAGCACGTGCGTGTTCGAGCTTGGCCGGAGCCCCGGCCGGTGCGTGGAGCACCGGCCGGGGCTCCTGGCCGTTCTGGGTGCGGGAGCAATGGGGGTGCGAGACCATGGGGCCGTCCGGGTCCCGGCCCCTGGAGGTGGCAGTGCGGACGTCACTGCGTCGGATACCCGCCGTGTCGCGCGTCCCCGTCCTGGCGGCCCTGGCGCTGACGGCGGGGGCTCTGTGGTGGTGGGCCGTGCTGCGGCTGGTCCTGACACCCGGTGCGTCGGGGGCCGTGGAGGGCGCGGTGGCGGTCGGCGGCTGGGGGCTCGGCCTGTTGCCGGTGCACTGTGTTCCGGCGCCGCTGCGCCGGGCCCGGCGCAGCGACGGCCGGGATGGTGGCGACGCAGCCGCGGAGGCCGGCCCGGCTACCACGGCATCGATACTCCGCCGTTCGGACGCAGGATCTGGCCCGTGACGAAAGACGAGGCCTCCGAGGCCAGGTAGAGCACCGCCCGGGCGATGTCCTCCGGCTCGCCGACCCGGCGCAGCGGGGACATGCGGATCATGGCTGCCTCGGTCTGTTCCTGAACCCCGGGGCCGTGGCGGCCGGTCATCGGGGTGCGGATCCAGCCGGGGGCGACGGCGTTGACCCGTATGCCGTGCGGGCCGGCCTCGGTGGCGAGGGTCCGGGTGAGCTGGACCACCGCGGCCTTGGCGGCGCTGTAGCAGAGCAGGCCGGGCTGGGCGGCGTCCACGGCACCGGAGGCCATGGTGACGATCGATCCCGGGCGGCCCGCCGCGATCATGGAACGGGCGGCCTCCTGGCAGGTGCGCAGGACTCCCTTGAAGTTGACCTCCAGGACTCGGTCGAGGTCCTCGTCGGCCGTCTCCAGGACGCTGCTGGTGTGCATGATCCCGGCGATGGCGGCGGCGATGTCGAGCGGGCCCGCCGCGCTGACGGCCGCCCGGAGCGAAGCCCGGTCGGTGACGTCGAGCGGGTGGGCGGTGGCCCGGCCGCCGGCCTCGGTGATCAGGGCGGCGGTCCCGCCCAGCCCCTGGGCGTCACGGTCCGCGCAGTGCACATGGGCGCCGGCCGCGGCGAGCAGGACGGCGGTGGCGCGGCCGATGCCGCTGGCGGCTCCGGTGACCAGCGCGGTGCGGCCGGTGAGGTCGTACGGGGCGGTGGGCACGGGCGGTGTGGGCATGGGGGGACGGTACGACCGCATCTGATGGGGCGTCAATCATCGTGCTCCATCGGCCGGCCAGGACCGGGTGCCGCGCCGGGAGCGGGCCCCGGCTGGCAGCGGGGGCACCAGTAGGTGGGACGGCCGTCCTGGGGGGCCTCGCGGACGGGAGTGCCACAGCGCAGGCAGGGCCGGTGGGCGCGGCCGTAGACGAAGAGATCCTGGCCGGGGCGGCGGATGCCGGTGGTGTTGCGGTGTCCGGGCCGGTCGCCGGTGTTCGCCGCCAGGAGCCGGTGGGCGGCGGCGGCGATTCGGGGCAGCTTGGCCTCGGGAAGCTCGCCGACCGGGGTCCAGGGGGTGACCTGGGCCAGGAAGCAGAGCTCGGCCTTGTAGATGTTGCCGATCCCGGCGAGGTTGCGCTGGTCGAGGAGGGCTTCGCCGAGCGGGCGCTCCGGGGCGGCCAGGAGGTTGGCGGCAGCACGGCCGGGATCCCAGTCCGGCCCGAGGATGTCGGGGCCCAGGTGGCCCACGGCACGGTCCTCCTCGGCGGTGCGGATCAGCTCCAGGACGGGGAGGCGGTAGCCCACGGCCGTGTGCCCGGCCGTGCCGAGGACGCAGCGGATCTCGTGGGCGGGGCCGCCGCGCCACGTCTCGCCGGCGGCGAAGACGTGCCAGGCACCGTCCATGCGGAGGTGGCTGTGCAGGGTGAGCCCGCCTTCGAAGCGGGTGAGGAGGTGCTTGCCGCGCGGGGTGACGTCGAGAGTGACGCGGCCGGTGAGGTCCGCCGTGGCGAAGCGGGGGACGCGCAGGTCGCTCCGGGTCAGCTCACGGCCTGCCAGGACCGCGTGCAAGCGGGTCGCCGCGCGCCGGATGCTGTCGCCTTCGGGCATGCACCCATTGTCCCCCGGGCGGGCCGCCGACCCGGGGCCCGGGCCGGCGCCCGGCGGTCCCTCGGCCACCCCGGCGATGCGCTCCCACCGGTTCCGGCCGTGTCGGCGGGTTCTGCAGGCTTTCCCGGTCGCGGTGGTCAGGCTCCTTCCCGGGGGACGACACCACCCAGAAACGGAGCAACACGATGAAGATCGCAGTCCTCGGAACCGGCGCGGGCGGGCGCGCGCACGCCGCCAAGCTGCTCGGCCTCGGGCACGAGGTGTACGTCGGCACCCGCGACTCCCAGGTGACCTTGGGCCGCACCGAGCCCGACTTCATGGGTGTCGAACCCTTCGGCCAGTGGCTCGCCGACTACCCCGGCATCGAGCTGCGCACCTTCGGCGACGCCGCCGCGGCCGCCGACTTCGTCATCAACGGGATCGACGGGGCCAGCTCCGTCGGAGTGCTCACCGGCATCGCGGAGCACCTGGCGGGCAAGACCCTGATGGACTACGCCGTCCCGTTCGTCTACAACCCCGAGCAGGCCCACCCCTGGCCCACCCCCTGGGGGGTGATGCCCGCCCTGGATCCGGTCGACCACGACAGCCTGGGAGAGCGGATCCAGCGCGCGCTGCCGAAGACCCAGGTGGTCAAGGCGGGCGTCACCCATGAGCAGGAGACCGTCGTGGATCCGCGGGCCGTGGCGGGCGGCGACCACACCATGTTCATCGCGGGCGAGAACCCCGAGGCAAAGGCGGAGGTCACCAGCCTGCTGCGGTCCTATGGCTGGCAGGACGTCCTCGACCTCGGTCCGATGGTGAGCTCCCGAGGCATGGAAATGTACGCCCACATGCACAGCGCCATCCAGTTCGCGCTCGGCGGGGCCCGCTTCGGCGTCAAGGTGATGCGCTGATCACTGCCGTAGGCGCAGTCCCCGGGGTGTGGCGTGGAACCCGGCCGCTTCGAGCGGAGGCCCGAGCGGCGAGGTGAGCGCGGCCGCGGTGTTGATCCGCTCCACCGTCAGCGCCGGCAGGGTGCCCGCACGGCAGCCGGCGGCGAGGACGGCGACCGCCGCGGTCAGCCGCGGATCCTCCGGGCCGGCCCAGGCCAGCAGGGTCCTGCCGCCCCGCTCCAGGTAGAGCGTGAGCTCCCCGTCCACCAGAACCACCAGGGAGCCCGCCTTGCGGCCCGGCTTGTGGGTCGCGCCCGCCGGGGGCTCGGGCCACGGTAGGGCCGCGCCGTAGGCGTTGGCCGGGTCGGCGGCGGCCAGCACCACCGCCGCCAGCGGGGGAGGGGTCCGCTCGGCGGCCCGGAGCCGGTCGACCGCGCCGTCCATCGCGAACTGGGCCGCGCCCAGTCCCTCGACCACATAGCCCCGACGGGCCTGGCCGCTGTCCTCGAAGGCCGACAGCACGCGGTAGACCGCGCTGAAGCCCCCCTCCACGCCCTCCGCCGCCACCGCGCCCCGGGTCACCACCCCGTGCCGGTCCAGCAGGGTGCGGGCCAGGGCGTGGGCGCGGTGGGTCGGGTCGGGCGCGGGGGACGGCAGCAGCGACCAGCGCCCGGAGACCGTGGGAGGGCCGGTGCGGGACACCGTCGCGCTCAGCGTGCCGTACCGGCCGCGCGGCACCGTGCGCCGCGCCCGGTGGGCGGTGGAGCCCGCCGTGCGACCCGACCCGAGCAGCGAGCGCAGCGGGGCGAGGGTGTCGTTGGTGAGCCGGCCCGACCAGGCCAGGTCCCACACCGCCTCCGACAGCGCGATGTCCGACACCTCGGGAAACTCGGCGCGTACCGCCTGCGAGATCTGCCGGAAGAACAGACCGTACCCGCCGGAGAGGGCCGTCAGGACCGCCTGCTGGAGGGGGCTCGGGTCCAGTGGGTGTGGCGGCGGTAGGAGCAGCGGTGCGGCGTCCGCCAGGTAGAGCGACACCCAGCCATCCTTGCCCGGGAGAGCTCCCGCTCCCGCCCAGACCACCTCGCCGGTGGTGGTCAGCTCGTCCAACAGGGCGGGGGAGTAGCCGGTCACCCGGGACGGCAGGATCAGCCGCTCCAGTGCGGAGGCCGGCACCGGGGCGCCCTGGAGCTGCTCGACCGCCCGGGCCAGGCCGTCGAGGCCGCGCAGCGCTCCCCCCAGATGCTGCCACTGAGGCAGGAAGGTGGCCAGCGACGCCGGAGGGACCGGTTCCAGCTCCTGGCGGAGCGCGGCGAGCGAGCGGCGGCGGAGCCTGCGCAGCACCGTCGCGTCGCACCACTCCCGGCCGATGCCCGCCGGATGGAACTCACCCTGCACCACCCGCCCCGCAGCCGCGAGACGGTTCAGGGCACCCTCGGTCACCGCCGCGCCCAGACCGAACGCGGAGGCCGCGGCGGCCGTGGTGAACGGCCCGTGGGTGCGGGCGTACCGGGCCAGGAGGTCTCCCAGCGGGTCCTTGACCGGCTCGGTGAACGCCTCCGGGACACCGACCGGCAGCGCGGTGCCCAGGGCGTCTCGCAGCCGGCCCGCGTCCTCGACCGCCGCCCAGTGGTCCGCGCCGCCGATCCGCACCCGGATGGCGCGGCGGGCCGCGGCGAGCTCCTGCGCCCAGGCAGGCTCCGCCCCGCGCGCCGCCAGCTGGTCCTGCGTCAGCGGGCCGAGCAGACGCAGCAGGTCGGCCACCGACTCGGCGTCCTTGGCCCGCCGGTCCTCGGTGAGCCACTGGAGCTCGCGCTCCAGCTCCTCCAGCACCTGCGCGTCGAGGAGCTCGCGCAGCTCCGCCTGCCCGAGCAGTTCGGCCAGCAGCCGCGAGTCCAGCGACAGCGCGGCCGCCCTGCGTTCGGCCAGTGGGGAGTCGCCCTCGTAGAGGAACTGGGCCACGTAGCCGAAGAGGAGGGAGCGGGCGAAGGGGGACGGTTCCGGGGTGGTGACCTCGACCAGCCGGATCCGGCGCGCTTCGATGTCGCCCATCAGCTCGGTCAGGCCGGGGACGTCGAAGACGTCCTGGAGGCATTCGCGTACGGCTTCCAGCACGATCGGGAAGGAACCGAACTCCGAGGCCACCTGGAGCAGTTGCGAAGCGCGCTGACGCTGCTGCCACAGTGGGGTGCGACGGCCGGGACTGCGGCGCGGCAGCAGCAGGGCGCGGGCCGCGCACTCGCGGAACCGGGAGGCGAACAGCGCCGATCCGCCCACCTGGTCGGTGACGATCTGGTGGACGTCACCGTGGTCGAAGGCGACGTCGGCCGCGCCCAGCGGCGCCTGCTCGTCGTCGAACTCGAAGGCGGGCGGGCCCGCGGGGTCGTGGTCCAGCAGATCCATGGACAGCAGGTCCGCGTCCGGCAGGCGGAGCACGATGCCGTCGTCGGCGTGCATGACCTGCGCGTCCATGCCGTACTTCTCGGCCAGGCGGGCACTCAGCGCCAGCGCCCACGGGGCGTGCACCTGCGCGCCGAACGGCGAATGGATCACGACCCGCCAGTCGCCCAGCTCGTCGCGGAACCGCTCCACCACGATCGTCCGGTCGTCGGGGACGTGGCCGCAGGCCGCGCGCTGCTCGGCGAGGTACGCCAGCACGTTCTCCGCGGCCCAGGCGTCCAGGCCGGCCGCCACCAGCCGCAGCCGGGCGTCTTCCGCGCCGAGGGCGCCGAGCTCGCGCAGGAACGCGCCCACCGCGCGGCCCAGTTCCAGCGGGCGGCCCAGCTGGTCCCCCTTCCAGAACGGCAGCCTGCCCGGCACCCCGGGGGCGGGCGTCACCAGGACCCGGTCGCGGGTGATGTCCTCGATCCGCCAGGAGGTGGTGCCCAGCGTGAAGACGTCTCCGACACGGGACTCGTAGACCATCTCCTCGTCGAGCTCGCCGACCCGCCCGCCGCCCTTCTTGGGGTCCGAGCCGGCCAGGAAGACCCCGAAGAGCCCGCGGTCGGGGATGGTGCCGCCGGAGGTGACCGCCAGGCGCTGGGCTCCCGGTCGGCCGGTGACGGTCCCCGCCACCCGGTCCCAGACCACGCGCGGCCTCAGCTCGGCGAACGCGTCCGACGGATAGCGGCCGGCCAGCATGTCGAGCACCGCCGTGAACGCCGATTCCGGAAGCGCCGCGAACGGCGCCGCCCGACGGACCAGCGCGAGGAGGTCGTCCAGCTGCCAGGTGTCCATCGCGACCATGGCGACCAGCTGCTGCGCCAGCACGTCGAGGGGGTTGGAGGGGATGCGCAGGGACTCGATCGCCCCGGTCCGCATCCGCTCGGTGACCACCGCCGCCTGGACCAGGTCGCCCCGGTACTTGGGGAAGACCACCCCGGTGGAGACCGCGCCCACCTGGTGCCCGGCCCGGCCCACCCGCTGGAGCCCGGACGCCACCGAGGGCGGGGACTCCACCTGCACCACCAGGTCCACCGCACCCATGTCGATGCCCAGCTCCAGGCTGGAGGTGGCGACCACGGCCGGCAGCCGGCCCGCCTTCAGGTCCTCCTCGACCAGCGCCCGTTGTTCCTTGGACACCGAGCCGTGGTGAGCCCGGGCCAGCAGCGGCGGGGCACCCAGGGCCGCACCCGACTGGGCCATGACCTCGGCCGGCGAGGAGTGCTCGGGCAGCTTCTCGCCGACGGCCCGTTCGTACGCGATCTCGTTGAGCCGGTTGCACAGCCGCTCGGCGAGGCGGCGGGAGTTGGCGAACACGATCGTCGACCGGTGCGCCTGCACCAGGTCCGCGATCCGCTCCTCCACATGGGGCCAGATTGACGGCGCGTCCCCGCTCTCCCGGCCCTCCGACGCGGGGGAGCCGCCCAACTCGCCCATGTCCTGGACCGGTACGACCACCGACAGGTCGAACTCCTTCGCCGACGGCGGCTGGACGATCTCCACCGTGCCGCGCGGCGCGAGGTAACGGGCCACCTCGTCCACCGGGCGGACCGTCGCCGACAGCCCGATCCGGCGCGCCGGGCGGGGCAGCAGCTCGTCCAGCCGCTCCAGGGACACCGCGAGGTGCGCGCCGCGTTTGGTCCCGGCGACGGCGTGCACCTCGTCCACGATGACCGTCTCGATCCCGGTCAGCGCCTCGCGCGCCGCCGAGGTCAGCATCAGGAACAGCGACTCCGGCGTGGTGATGAGGATGTCCGGCGGCCGCGTGGCCAGCGCCCGCCGCTCCGCCGCCGGGGTGTCCCCCGAGCGGATCCCCACCCGGATGTCCGGCTCCGGCAGCCCGAGGCGCACTGACTCCTGCCGGATCCCGGTCAGCGGGCTGCGCAGATTCCGCTCGACGTCGACCGCGAGGGCCTTCAGGGGCGACACGTACAGCACCCGGCAGCGCTTCTTCGAGTCGGCGGGGGGCGGGGTCGAGGCGAGCCGGTCCAAGGCGGCGAGGAACGCGGCCAGGGTCTTCCCCGAGCCGGTGGGCGCCACCACCAGCACATCCGAGCCCGCCCCGATCGCCCGCCAGGCGCCCTCCTGCGCACCGGTGGGCTCGACGAAGGCGCCCGTGAACCACGAGCGGGTCGCGGGGGAGAACGAGTCGAGCGCAGCGCCTGCCATGCCCCCATCGTGCACCCGGCCACTGACAACGCCCCGGACCTGGGCAAACACGCGCCGGCGGCGGGGCGCAGAATGGGGGGATGGGGACGGCGGACGGCCACCGGGAGTGGGCACGGCACTGGCAGTACGAGGAACTGCCCGGACTGGACCTGCTGCGCGCCCGCTACGTCCGCCACACGTTCCCGCGCCACGCGCACGACGGCTACGTCATCGCGGCCGTCACCGGCGGCATCGAGGAGGTCGGCCTGCCCGGCCACGTCGTGCGCGCCGGACCGGGCAGCGTGGTCCTGATCAACCCCGAGGTGCCCCACACGGCGCGCGCCGGTGCGCCCGAGGGGTGGGTGTACGCCACCCTCTACCCCTCCCGCACCCTGATCGCCGAGGTCGCCGCCGAGGTCGGCACCCTGCGTGGCACCCCCGGCTTCACCGCGGACGTCGTCGCCGACCCGCAGGCCTCGCGCACGATCACCGACGTGCACCGGGCCGCCGAAGCCGGGAACGCGCTGGCCGCCGACAGCCTTCTGCGGGGTGTCGTCGCCCGGATGCTGACCCGGTACGCGGGACCCCTGCCGGCCCGTACGCCCCGAGCCTCGGGCGGCGCCGACGCGGCGGCGGCCCGGGCCGTGCTGGAGGAACGCCTCGCCGCCCCGCCGTCCCTGGAACAGCTCGCCGCGGAACTGGGCACGAGCCCGTTCGCCCTGCTGCGGGCCTTCCGGGACCGGTACGGGATGCCGCCGCACACCTGGCTGACCGACGCCAGGGTCCGGCGGGCGCGGCGGCTCCTCGACGCCGGCACCCCGCCGGCGGAGGCGGCGGTGGCCGTCGGCTTCACGGACCAGCCCCACCTGAACCGCCACTTCACCCGCATCGTGGGGGTCCCGCCGGGCGCCTACCGTCGGGAGCGGGTCCGGCCGGGGGCGTAACCCGGGGCGCCGCGCCGGTCGCGCGCAAGAACGTACAAGACCCATCCCGCCGGGCCCGCGTAGTTTCGCGGCGTGGGAGAGAAACAGCTGGTCACAGAGCCAGAAATAAGGGAGACAGCAGCCCCCGGCGGGCGGCCGCGGGCCGCGGTCGTACGGGACGCGCTCGGGGTGGGGGTCGCCGTCGGCCTATCCGGGTTCGCCTTCGGCGTGACGGCGGCCGGAGCCGGCATCAGCACCCTGCAGGCCTGCGTGCTGAGCCTGCTCGTGTTCACCGGGGCCTCGCAGTTCGCCCTGGTCGGGGCCCTGGCCGCGGGAGGCAACCCGTTCACGGCCGCCGCCGGAGCCTTCTTCCTCGGTACCCGGAACGCCTTCTACGGGCTGCGGCTGTCGCAGCTGCTCCGGCTACCCCGAGCCGTACGGCCCCTCGCCGCGCACTGGGTGATCGACGAGACCACCGCCGTGGCGCTGGCCCAGCCCGACCGGAAGTCGGCCCGGCTGGGCTTCACCGTCACCGGGCTCACCCTCTACGCGCTGTGGAACCTCACCACCCTGCTCGGCGCGCTGGGCGCCGAGGCGATCGGCGACACCCGTGCCTGGGGGCTGGACGCCGCCGGACCCGCCGTGTTCCTGGCCCTGCTCGCACCGATGCTGAGGACGGCCACCGAGCGTGCGGTCGCCGCCCTCGCGCTCGTCCTCGGGTTGGGATTCCTGCCCGTGCTGCCCGCCGGTGTGCCGGTACTGATCGCGGCCCTGGCCGCCCCCGCCGTGCTCTGGATGAAGGGACGCCGTTCGTGAACGTCTGGATCGCCATCGGGCTCACCGTCGTCGGCTGCTACGCCGTGAAGTACGCGGGGCTGCTGGTCCCCGCCGGGGCGCTGGAGCGGCCCCTGGTGCGCCGTCTGGCCGCGCTGCTGCCGGTCGCGCTGCTCGCCGCGCTCACGGCCCAACAGACCTTCAGCACCGGGTCCGCCCTGGTCGTCGACGCCCGCGCCGCCGGGCTGGCCGCCGCGGGCATCGCGCTGCTGCTGCGGGCCCCGTTCCTGGTCGTGGTGGCGGCCGCCGTCGCCGTTACCGCGGGGGTACGGGCCCTGGGAGGCTGACCCGCGCCGGAAGGCGCCCGTAGGCCCGCAGGGTCAGCAGGGCCTCCAACGTCGCGATCGGCCGCCGCTCCAGGGAACTCCCCGGCGCCCAGGCCTCGCGGCGGACCGGCCAGCCGCCGTCCTGCTGCTGTCCGGCGGCCAGGAAGTCCAGCGAGCGGCGCATCTCCTCGTCGGTGAACCAGCCGCGGGCCAGTGACCCGGGCCGCCGCGCGAAGTCGTGCGGGAACAGCTGCTCGCCCGGCGCGTAGCCCGGAGCCGGCGGGAACTCGGCCCGCCGCCGCGGGTCGAGTACGACCAGTCGCTGCTCGCGCGCCAGCCGTCCCAGCCGGTCCGCGGCGGCTGCGGCGCGGGACCGGTCGGGGACTCCGTCGAGGAAGGCCACGGCGCTCTGCACCTCGTACGGATGCGAGCGGTGCAGGTTCTCGACCCGGTCCCAGCAGAAGTCCGTGGCCCGGAAGAGCCAGGCGTGCCAGACGCGGTTGCGGTGCAGCAGGCCGACGACCGGGCCGGTGGTCAGCAGCTCGCCCGGCGGTTCGTCGTACACCGGGTGGTAGGGGGCGGCGGGGTAGCCGGGGCGGGCCGGAAAGACCACCGGAAGGGCGCCCTCCGGGGTGGAGACCCCGGTCAGGTGGCGGCAGAGCCGCTCGATGCGCTGTCCGCCGCAGCGTCCCAGGCTGTCCAGCACCCGCAGCGCGTGCGCCGTGTGCAGGGGCTGGCTGAGCGGGCCGCGCAGATCCGGATCGAGCGCGTGGCCGTAGCCGCCGTCGGGGTTGAGGTACGAGCCGAGCGCGGTGTCCACCGCGTCGGCGTCCCCGCCGAGGAAGTGGAACGCGAAGCGCCGTTGCTCCAGGACGCGGGCCGTGAGCCACATGAAGCGCTCGGCTCGGGCCAGAGCGGGCTGCGGGTCCGACGCGGGCGGAGGGGACTGCGTGGGGGGCATGGCCGGTGTGGGGTGTGCGGCCTGTGGGGATCGCGGGGATCGCGGGCTTTGTGGGGAAGCTTCGTCTCCGGGCATGCGTGCAACGTAGGGCGCGATCGCGGAGGGGCGTGGCGCGAACGCCGCCGGTGCACTCTCCCGGGGCGGGATACTGGGGGCATGCGGTTGACGATTTTCTGGGAGCGGATGGCCGAGCACTTCGGCGCCGGCTACGCCGACTCCTTCGCGCGGGACCACGTCATGGCGGAGCTGGGCGGCCTGACCGTCCACCAGGCCCTGGAGGCGGGCTGGGAGACCAAGGACGTGTGGCGCGCGGTGTGTTCGGCGATGGACGTGCCGGCCTCGCTGCGCTGACGCCCTGCGGCGGCTGGGCGGGAGGACAGCGCCTTTCGCCGTACGGGCCGCTGGTGGGACAGACTGGGCTGCGTGGGAGCCACCGAAGACACGACCGACCAGCCCGCAGCCGTCCAGGGCGCGCTGCCCCCGCCTCGGGCAGCCGATCCCGGCGCCGCACCGGTCGCCTCCGGAACGGATCCGGACCCGGCGGCGGGCGCGGGGCCGGCGGGCAGCGGGGCGGCCCGGCCCGCCGATCCGGTCCCGCCGCAGGGTCCTGCCGGCCCGGGCGGGCCACCGGCCGGGGGAGACGGGCGCATGCCGCGCTGGCTGCCGCGCGCCGTGGTCCTGGTCCTGGGCCTCGTCGCCTGCTTCCAGCTCGGCAGCTGGGCCTTCCACCAGCTGACCGGGCTGCTCGTCAACATCCTGATCGCGTTCTTCCTCGCGCTCGCGATCGAACCCGCCGTCGCCAGGATGGCGGCCGGCGGCATGCGCCGCGGGTTCGCCACCTTCCTGGTGTTCACCGCGGTGTTCGTCGTGTCCGTCGGGTTCCTCGCGCTGCTCGGCTCCCTGCTCGCGGGGCAGATCGTCGCCATGGTGGAGGGCTTCCCGGGCTACCTCGACTCGGTGATCAACTTCATCAACTCCACCGTCCACACCGATCTGTCCCGGCTGGAGATCCAGGAGAGCGTGCTGCGCTCCGACTGGCTGCGCAAGTACGTGCAGAACAGTGCGTCCGGCGTGCTCGACGTGTCCGCCACCGTGCTCGGCGGGCTCTTCAAGCTGCTGACGATCGGCCTGTTCTCCTTCTACTTCGCCGCCGACGGACCGCGGCTGCGGCGCGCGCTGTGCTCCGTACTGCCGCCGGCGAAGCAGGCGGAGGTGCTGCGGGCCTGGGAGATCGCCGTGGCCAAGACCGGTGGCTACCTCTACTCGCGCGGGCTGATGGCGCTGATCTCGGGCGTCGTGACCTACATCGTGCTGGCCGTCCTGGGGGTGCCGTACGCGCCCGCGCTCGCCGTGTGGGTGGGGCTGGTCTCGCAGTTCGTCCCCACCATCGGAACCTACCTCGCGGGCGCGCTGCCGGTCCTGCTCGCCTTCACCGTCGACCCCTGGTACGCGCTGTACGTCCTCGCCTTCGTGGTGATCTACCAGCAGTTCGAGAACTACATGCTCCAGCCGAAGCTGACGTCGAAGACCGTCGACATCCATCCGGCGGTGGCCTTCGGATCGGTCATCGCGGGCACCGCCCTGCTGGGCGCGGTCGGGGCGCTGATCGCCATCCCGGCCGTCGCCACGCTGCAGGCCTTCCTCGGCGCCTACGTCAGGCGCTACGAGCTGACGCGGGACGCGGACTCCTCTACGTCCCGTCCGCGTCGCGGAGTACGACTGCCAGGGCTTCGCTGACGCTCGCCTCCGCGGCGGCCTTGTCCAGGCCGAGGCCGCTCAGCAGGCCCTCGCCGTTCTCCAGCTCCAGGAGCGCGAGCAGGATGTGCTCGGTGCCGACGAAGTCGTGGCCCAGGCGCAGGGCCTCACGGAAGGTCAGCTCCAGGGCCTTCTTCGCCGAGGCGTCGAAGGGGACGAGGGCGGGGATCTCGTCCTGGGCCGGCGGGAGTGCGGCGGCCGCGGCGGCCCGTACGTCGTCCGGCGAGACCGACTGGGCGCGCAGGACGAGCCCCGCGAGGCCGTCGGCCTCGGCCATCAGGCCCAGGACCAGGTGCTCGGTGCGGATCTCGGCGTTCCCTGCGGCGCGGGCCTCGTTCTGCGCGGTCACGACCACGTTGCGGGCGCGCGGGGTGAAGCGGCCGAAGCCCGCGTTCGGGTCGAGGGCGTCGGCGCCCTCCTTGTCCGCCTTGGGGACGAAGCGCTTCTGGGCCGCCTGGCGGGTGACGCCCATGCTGCGGCCGATGTCGGTCCAGGAGGCGCCCGAGCGGCGGGCCTGGTCGACGAAGTGGCCGATGAGGTGGTCCGCGACGTCCCCGAGGGCCTCGGCGGCGACGACGGCGCCGCTGAGCTGCTCCAGGGGGTCGGTGTGGACCTTGTTGATGGCCTCGATCAGGTCGTCGAGGCGTACCGGATGGGTCATGCGAACGGGTTCCACCGAAGGGTTCGTCATGGGTGCAACCCTAGGTTGACAGTCGAAGGAGTGTCAACCCTGGGTTGTCATTCCACGGCTGCCGCTCCGGCGCCGCCGGTGCCATGCTGGGACCACGGACTGGGAGGCTGCGATGGGTTTCTACGCCGAACGGATCGTTCCGCGGATCGTCGACCTCGCCTGCGGGGCGCGCGGCGCCCGGCCGCTCAGGCGGCGCGTCTGCGCCGGCCTGGCCGGGGAGGTCGTCGAGATCGGTTTCGGCTCCGGCCACAACGTGCCCTTCTACCCGCCGGGCGTCACCGGGGTGGCCGCGATCGAGCCCTCCGACGTGGCCTGGGAGCTCGCCGCCGACCGGATACGGGCCTCCCGGGTCCCGGTGCGGCGGGCCGGTCCGGACGGCCGGTCGCTGCCCTTCGAGGACGCCACCTTCGACGCGGCGCTGTCCACGTGGACGCTGTGCACCATCCCGGATCCGCTGGCCGCCCTGCGCGAGGTGCGGCGCGTGCTCAAGCCCGGATGCGGCCTGCACTTCGTCGAGCACGGCCTGGCGCCGCAGGGGGACGAGCGCGTGCGCCGCATGCAGCGGCGGATCGAACCGCTGAACAAGCGGCTCTGCGGCGGGTGCCACCTCACCCGGCCGACCGTCGACCTGCTGACCTCCGCCGGGTTCGTGATCACGGAACTCGACGTCTTCTATGAGGAGCGCGCGCCGAAACCCCTCGCCGCCGACTCGCTCGGCGTCGCACGCTCGCCCGTGCCCGGCGCAGGGCCGCTCAGTAGCTGACGGTGATCCGCCGGGCGGGTCCGTCCACCCGGATCCGCCCGCCCACGGGGATCACGAGTTGCGGGTCGGTATGGCCGAGGTCCACATCGAAGACGGCCATGACGTCGGGGGCGTACTGCCGCAGTGCACGCAGGACGGCCTCGCGCTGCTCCTTGCGGTACCGCTCCTTCTGCCCGGCGTCGAACCGGTTCTCGAACGACCAGCTCTTGGCCCGGCCCATCAGCAGCGCGGGGAACTGCCGCAGCAGTCCGCGCTCGCCCATGTTCCGGAGCATCCGGTAGACCTCCTCCGCGCGCGGCATCTCCTCGGAGGTCTCCAGGAAGAGCACGTCGCCCGCGTACTCTTCGGCGGGCAGTACCGCACGGTCGGCCGCCATCATCCAGGAGAGGACCTCCAGGTTGCCGCCCCAGCCGGCGCCCTCGACCACGCGGTCGCCGTTGTGCCAGGTCCAGCCGTAGGAGCGTGCCATCGGCGGCTCGGACTCCAGGCTGAGCGGGTCCTCCCAGGGCAGGTTGACGTCCCCGTACTCGCCTGACCGGCTGAGCTCGTACGCGCCCGAGGTGAACAGTGCGGCCCGGAGCGAGTCGGCGGTGGCCGGGTGCATCGCGCCGGGTCGGCCGAGCTCGACCATGACCGAGGCGCCGTGGTAGGCGACGATGCCCAGGTTCCGCAGGAACAGTAGGAGGTTGGTGTTGTCGCTGTAGCCGAAGAACGGCTTGGGGTTGGCCCGCAGCAGATCGCCGTCGAGGTGGGGGAGGACGGTGATCTGGTCGTCGCCGCCGATGCTGGCGATCACCGCCCTGATGTCGGGGTCCGCGAAGGCGGCGTGGATGTCCGCGGCCCGCTCCTCGGGCGTCGCGCCCATCTTCCGCGTGGTCGGGTACTCCACGGGCTCCAGCCCGAAGTCGTCACGGAGCCTGCGCAGCCCCAGCTCGTAGGGGAGCGGGAAGAGGCCGGGCAGCCCGGCCGAGGGGGACAGGACGGCGACCCGGTCCCCGGGTCGGGGCTTGGGCGGATACAGCAATTCGATCATCCGGCGATCGTAGGGGACCCGTGCGCGATGCGCCCCGTGCCCCGTGCGCCCCGTGACCGTGGGCCGGCGACCTGGAGGGCGCGCGGCCTACGGGGGATCCGCGGCCAGGGGGCCGCGCAGGCGGACGGCCAGGGCCGCGATGTCGTCGTCGAGACGCCCCCTGCTGTAGCGCAGGAGGTCGCGGTGGAGGGCCTTGAGGAGCGCTTGCGGCGGAGTCGGGGGCTGGCTGCCCATCCACGTGGCCAGCGGGAAGAACTCGCCGTCGCGGGCGCGGGCCTCGGCGATCCCGTCGGTGTAGAGGAGCAGCAGGTCGTCGGGGGCGAAGTCGAAGCTGTCGATGCTGTACCGGTCGCCGATCAGGTCCGCGAGGCTGAGCAGCGGCGACGGGGCGGTCGATTCGAGGGTGCGCAGCCCGCGGCGGTTCAGGAGCAGTGGCGGGGGGTGCCCGCAGTTGAGGACGTCGATGCGGCCGCCCTCGTGCGGGATCTGGACGAGTAGGGCGGTGGCGAAGCGCTCCATCGGCCCCTCGGGCGGGAAGGCGGCGTTGTAGCGGGTGCTGCTGGCGTCCAGCCGGCGGGCGACCTCGACCAGGTCGGGCTCGCCGTAGGCGGCCTCCCGGAAGGCGTTGACGATCGCCGCGGCGGCCCCGACCGCCGGCAGGCCCTTGCCGCGCACGTCACCGATGAGCAGTCTGACGCCGTGCGGGGTGTCGGCCACCTCGTAGAAGTCCCCGCCGATGCTGGCCTCCGCCGCGGCCGCGAGGTACAGGGATTCGATCTCGATCCTGCCGAGGAGGCGCGGCATGGGGCTGAGGACCACCTGCTGCGCCGCGTCGGCGACGAGTCTGACCTGGAAGAGCGTGCGCTCCCGCTGGAGCCGGACGTGGCTGCCGTACGCGGCGGCCACGGTGACCGCGATGATCCCCGCGCACGTCCACCACGTGCCGAGGTCCGGGAAGATGAAGCTGAGGCCGATCATCAGGATGAGGCAGACGGTCCCGAGCAGGACGGTGGGGAGCACGGTCCACATCGCGGCGGCGAGGGCCGGCGCCGCGGGTAGGAGGCGGCTGAAGGCCATCTCCGGCGGAGTGTTGTATGCCAGGCCGGCGATGACGATGGTCAGGATGACCGGCGACAGCCGCACGAGCCTTCCCGGGCCGGGGCGCCTACGGAGTCGTGGCCGTCCAGACTCGATCACACTCCATAGGATATCTGCGTAATCAGGGCATAGCGCTCTGGGTGTGGCGAGCTTGACAGGAAAATCGAACATCCATTCTGATGGGTTATCCACAGCCGAACCGGTCGTGGAGGCGCATTGTCAGTGGCAGGCATTAGCGTCAATGGCGTGAAGCGATCGACTCAAGCAAACCGGGTGGAACCCATGGCAGGCACCGACCGTGAGAAGGCTCTCGACGCCGCTCTCGCACAGATTGAACGGCAATTCGGCAAGGGCGCGGTCATGCGTCTCGGCGACAAGCCGAACGACCCCATCGACGTCATCTCCACCGGGTCGACGGCGCTGGACATCGCCCTGGGCGTCGGCGGGCTGCCGCGCGGCCGCGTCGTCGAGATCTACGGCCCGGAATCCTCCGGTAAGACGACCCTGACCCTCCACGCCGTGGCCAATGCGCAGAAGGCCGGTGGCACCGTCGCCTTCGTGGACGCCGAGCACGCACTCGACCCGGAGTACGCCAAGGCCCTCGGCGTCGACACCGACAACCTCATCCTGTCGCAGCCGGACACCGGTGAGCAGGCACTGGAGATCGTGGACATGCTGGTCCGCTCCGGTGCCCTCGACCTGATCGTCATCGACTCCGTGGCGGCCCTCGTGCCGCGCGCCGAGATCGAGGGCGAGATGGGCGACTCGCACGTGGGTCTGCAGGCCCGCCTGATGAGCCAGGCGCTCCGGAAGATCACCGGTGCCCTCAACCAGTCCAAGACCACCGCGATCTTCATCAACCAGCTCCGCGAGAAGATCGGCGTGATGTTCGGCTCGCCCGAGACCACGACCGGTGGCCGCGCGCTGAAGTTCTACGCCTCGGTGCGCATCGACATCCGCCGCATCGAGACGCTGAAGGACGGCACGGAGGCGGTCGGCAACCGCACCCGCTGCAAGGTCGTGAAGAACAAGGTCGCGCCGCCGTTCAAGCAGGCCGAGTTCGACATCCTCTACGGCCAGGGCATCAGCCGCGAGGGCGGCCTGATCGACATGGGCGTGGAGCACGGCTTCATCCGCAAGGCCGGCGCCTGGTACACGTACGAGGGCGATCAGCTCGGCCAGGGCAAGGAGAACGCCCGCAACTTCCTCAAGGACAATCCGGACCTCGCGAACGAGATCGAGCGGAAGATCAAGGAGAAGCTGGGCGTGGGCCTCCGCAAGGACGGCGACGACGCGGCCGCTGCCACACCCGCCGCCCCCGCCGATGCCGCGGCCGCGCCCGCACCGGCATCGAAGGCCAAGACGGCGGCCAAGGCCGCCGTGGCCAAGAGCTGACCCGTGCTCGGGCAGGAAGCGGGCGGCAGGAGCCGAGGAGGCGGTGAGGGCCGCCAGGAGCTGCCGCCCCAGACCCCCGAGGAGCAGGCGCGGGCCATCTGCCTGCGCCTGCTCACGGGGAACCCGCGTACCCGGCGCCAGCTCGCGGACGCCCTGCACAAGCGGGGCATCCCCGACGAGGTGTCACAGCAGGTCCTCTCCCGTTACGAGGAAGTGGGCCTGATCGACGACGCGGCGTTCGCCGGAGCCTGGGTCGAGTCCCGCCACCGCGGCCGGGGCCTGGCCCGCCGCGCGCTCGCCCAGGAGCTCCGGACCAAGGGGGTGCACGCCACCCTCGTGGAGGAGGCCCTGGGCCGGCTGGACTCCGACCAGGAGGAGCAGACCGCCCGCGAACTCGTCGAGCGCAAGCTCCGATCCACCCGGGGCCTGGAGCGGGAGAAGCGGATCCGGCGGCTGGCCGGAATGCTCGCCCGCAAGGGATACCCGGAAGGCATGGCCCTGAGAGTGGTCCGCCGCGCACTGGAAGCGGAGGGCGAGGACGCCGACGACCTCGGGTATCCGGGGGACTGAGTCGCGCGCGGCCCGGGGCGGGCGCAGCCCTCGGGCCGGACGCCGGGCGACCCCCACGACACGGGGAGCGCCGCGCCGCCCACGAGAGCGTGCGCACCTCCTCGGGGGTGGGGCCGCCGAAGTGCCCCGCCCGGAGCGCCCCGAGTCCCGCGGGCCCGTGGAGGCGGGGAACGCGGTGGCCGTGGGACCCTGGCCGGGATGCGGCCCGCACACGGTCAGTCGATCACGACGGTCGGTGTCGGTGTGGGCGTCTGCGGCTTCGAGGCCGCGGGTACCCGGGAGGCGGGAGCACCGGCCCGGACGGCGTCCGCCGCCTCGTAGAGCTCTGCCGGGCGGACCCCTGCGAAGGTCGCCGCCAGATGCCCGTCCGGTCGCACGAGGAGCACGGTGTGCGCCGGGGCGCCGGGGTAGCTGTCGGCGACGAGCAGGTCGGTGCGGACGGGCAGGGCGCTGACCGCGGCGGCCAGGCGGGGCATCAGCCCGGCGCCCATCCAGTGGCGCCGGTCCCACACCCCGGTGCCCGGGGCCACCAGCACCACCAGCAGCCGGCCCTGGCCCAGCAGGTCCCGCAGCGGCACCGTCGCCCCGTCGGGTGCGGTGACCGGGACGTTCGCGACCGGCCCGCCCGGTTCCGTGGCCGTCGGTACCTCGCGCACGGCGACGGGCGGGGCGTACGCCGGCTCCGCGCCCAGCGGCCCCCGGCCCAGATGGCCGTCGGTCAGCAGGGACTCGGCGGAACGTGAGGCTCCCGGAAGGTAGTTGCGCAGACCGCTCCCGGTCCGCAGCGTCGGCATGGCCTGGTCGGCCGCGCGCAGCCGGGCGGCCACCGCGGTGCGCCGTTCGTCCTCATAGCTGTCGAGCAGAGCCGCAGAGGCGCCCTGGTGCCAGGCCAGGGAGAGCTTCCACGCCAGGTTCTCGGCGTCCCGGAGCCCCTCCTCGACGCCCTGGGTGCCGAGCGCGCCCAGCAGGTGCGCGGCATCGCCGGCGAGGAACGCCCGCCCGTCCCGCCAGCGCCGGGCCAGCCGGTGGTGCAGGGTGTGCACGCCGGTGTCGAGCAGGTCGTACGGGGGAGTCGTACCGCCGCACCACTGCGCGAGGGTGTCGCGGATCAGGGTGACCAGCGCGTCGGGGGTGACGAGCTCGCCGCGCGCCGGGAGCAGCCAGTCCAGCCGCCAGACCCCGTCGGGCAGCGGCCGCGACGTGACCTCCTGCGGCGCGCTGCGGTGCAGCAGGGCCTCGCCGGGCCAGGGCAGTTCGGTGCGCAGCGCGGCCACGGCGTGGCGTTCGACGGCGGTACGGCCCGGGAAGCGGATCCCGAGCAGCTTGCGCACGGTGGAGCGGGCCCCGTCGCAGCCGACCACGTAACTTCCGCGCCACCAGGTGGTCTCGGCGCCCCGGGTGTGCGCGGTGACGCCCCGGTCGTCCTGTTCCAGGGAGTCCAGCTTGCTGTCCCAGACCAGCTGGACGAGGGGGTGCGCGGCCGCGGAATCGCGCAGTCCGCGCGCCAGAGCGTGCTGAGGGACGTGCAGGGGCGCGGGATGGTCCTCGAAGGTGAGCCGTTGGGCGTCCCGGCCGCGCCGCATGGTGCGCCAGGCGGCGAAGTACGCCGCCTCGTCGCGCAGGGTCGTGCAGCCCAGCCGGTGCGCCATGGCCGCCGTGTCCGCGTGGAGGACGACCGTGCGGGCTGGCCGTACCTCGTCCTTGCCGGGCCGCTCGTCGAGCACGACGGAGGGCACGCCCGCGCCCGCGAGCGCCAGGGCCAGGGACAGTCCGACGGGCCCCGCGCCGACGACGATCACCGGGTCCACGGCGCGGCTCCCGATGTCCGGTATGTGATCACAGAACGTATGCAACCCATTGGAGGTGTCTGCGTCAAGTGACACCCGAGGGCGCAACGCAGCGTGGTGCGGGGGGTTGGTTGCCCCGCACCACGCGGGATAAGCACCCTGGCGGACCGGCCGGCAGGCCGGGGGGGGGGCCCGGGCGGGGCCCCTCCGGGCCCCCCCCCCGGGTTGCGCCCCGGGCCCCGGGCGGCGT